>JAEYZX010000028.1 GCA_023427845.1 Bacteroidota bacterium | reverse complement strand
CCGCAACAAAACGTTCCGCATTCTCAAACAAAAACTTTCTTCCGACGACAAAACGATATGGTTTCATGCCGCCTCACTCGGCGAATATGAACAGGGGCTTCCGGTGATTGAACGAATAAAAGAACAATTTCCCATTCATAAGATCGTACTGACGTTTTTTTCCCCATCCGGTTATGAGGTCAGAAAAAACAACGCTGTTGCCGATGTTACGATTTATCTTCCTTTGGACACGAGAAGAAATGCAGTGCGGTTTCTGAATAAAATCAATCCTGAAATAGCATTTTTTATCAAATACGAATTTTGGCCGAACTATTTGGATGAATTGAAAAAGCGTCAGGTTCCGACCTACCTGATTTCGGGAATTTTTAGGGAAAACCAGGTGTTTTTCAAGTGGTACGGCGGGTTTTACAGGAAAGCGCTTGATGCGTTCAATCATTTTTTTGTGCAGAATTCAACGTCGAAGGAATTGCTTAATAGGCTTGGAAAAACCAATGTGACGGTCTCGGGAGATACGCGGTTTGACCGTGTTGCCACGATTCTGCAAAAAGACAATCACCTCGATTTCATTTTTAATTTTAAGGATGGCAAGCTATTGGTCGTGGTTGGAAGCTCGTGGCCGAAAGACGAGGAATTGCTTGTTGAGTATATAAATTCGTCTTCGAATGATGTTAAATTTGTAATTGCGCCGCATAATATTAAGCCCGAGCAGATTGCTTATCTGAAATCGGCGATTTCAAAAATGACGGTACTGTACTCGGAAAGGGCCGATAGTACGCTCGCAGATTATGACGTCTTTATAATTGACACCATAGGCATCCTGACCAGGATTTACAGCTATGCCGATATTGCATATGTGGGCGGCGGGTTCGGCAATCCGGGAGTTCATAATATTTTGGAACCTGCAACATTCGGGGTTCCTATAGTGATCGGGCCAAATTATTCGCATTTTGCCGAAGCGGTTGCGCTTGTAAACATGGGCGGATGCATTTCGGTTTCGAATCAATCGGAACTGAATGAAGCATTTGAAGATTTGATCGCAAATGATGACATCCGAAATGAAAAAGGACATATTTGCAGCACTTTTGTACAGATGAACAAAAATGCAACCAATATTATTATGAAACATTTTGCCAACAATGGCGACACACACTCACTAAACAACACATTTTAAATCGATACCTATGAAATTTTTAAGACTGTTTCTTTTATTATTTGTACTCCAAACTCAGGCGCAGCAAGGCGGAATGTGGATTCCGTCACTTCTGGAAGGCATGAACGAAAAGGAAATGAAAAACCTTGGCATGAAGATGTCGGTTAAGGACATTTATGATGTCAACAATTCCAGCCTAAAGGATGCAGTACCGCATTTCAACGGCGGCTGTACTTCGGAAGTGATCTCGTCAAAAGGCCTTTTGCTTACGAACCATCATTGCGGATATAGTCAGATCCAATCGCATTCGTCGGTAGAAAATGATTATCTGACAAACGGATTTTGGGCGTATAAAATGGAGGATGAACTTCCGAATAAAAACCTTGTCGCAACATTCATCGTCCGAATCGAAGACGTGACAACCAAGGTTCTTGAAGGTGTTTCGGCAATTCCGGCTGAAGCCGACAAGCAAAAGAAAATCCAGGATAATATTTCGGCATTGTCGAATTCACTGCCGAAAGAAAGCTGGCAGGAGAATAAAATCCGAACATTCTACGAAGGAAATCAATACATGCTTTTCGTGACCGAAACGTACAAAGACATTCGGCTTGTTGGCGCCCCGCCTTCGTCTATAGGTAAATTCGGATCGGATACCGACAACTGGGTTTGGCCACGCCATACGGGGGATTTTGCGTTGTTCCGAATCTATGCCGACAAAAATAATCGCCCTGCGGAATATTCAAAAGACAATGTTCCTTACACACCAAAGCACTTCTTGCCGATATCACTTGATGGCGTTTCAGAAGATGACTTTACGCTGGTTTTCGGTTATCCGGGACGTACCACCGAGTACCTGCCGGCCGTTGCCGTTGAGCAAATCGTAAACGAACTGCATCCTGCAAAAATCGCAATACGGGATGCCGCATTAAAAGCTGCTGACGGATACATGCGAAACGATCCAAAGATTAAAATCCAATATGCTTCAAAATACGCGAGCATTGCCAATTACTGGAAGAAATGGATTGGTGAAACCCAGGGCTTGAAACAGTCAAATGCAATAGCCATAAAACGCAACCATGAAGCGGCTTTCATGCAAAAAGTCAACAAAGCAGGCAGGCAGGCCGAATACGGAAACCTGCTGCGTGATTTCGAGACGAATTACAAAGCAATCGCACCCTATAGTTTGAGCCGCGATTATTTTCTCGAAGTAATCCTTACCAATAGCGATTTATTGAAACTGGGGTTCAAATTATACCAACTTGAACAAGCTTTTATCCAGCGTGGAGAACAATCGTTCACCGACAGGAAAAACAATCTCCTTGCAGCTTCCGAAAGCACATTTGCGAACTACAACAATGATGTTGATCGGGATATCTTCGAAAACATTGTTCAAATCTACGCCAGTAAGTCGCCACAACAATTTGTTCCGGCAAGTCTAAAAGGCGCCGATATCGAAAAGCTTACAAACAACATTTACAGCAATTCGAAACTAACGAACCTTGCAAGCCTGCAAAATCTTCTTTCAGGTGAAGCAGCAACAGTGATTGCGAACCTCAACAACGATCCGGGGTATAAATTCGTAAAAGAAGCTACTGATATGTATTTCGACAACATAGCCGACAAATACGAGGAATTGAACCTGACCATTTCGGCACTGCAACGCACGTACATGAAAGCGCTTCTGGAACTCGATAAGGATGCGCGGATTTTTCCTGATGCCAACAGTACTTTGCGTGTAACGTACGGAAAAGTTGATGGTTACGAGCCAAGGGATGCTGTTGCATACGAGCACATCACTTATCTAGATGGCGTAATGGAAAAATATGTGCCGGGTGATTACGAATTTGACGTGCCTGCCAAACTGATTGAGTTGTACAACAAAAAAGACTACGGGAAATATGGCGTGAACGGAAAAATGCCTGTGAATTTCATTGGAACAAACCACACAACCGGTGGTAATTCGGGCAGCCCGGCAATAGATGCACACGGAAATCTGATCGGCCTTAATTTCGACAGGGTTTGGGAAGGAACAATGAGCGATATTTACTATGATCCGGAAATCTGCCGAAACATTATGGTCGATATTCGGTATGTGCTGTTCATCATCGACAAATATGCGGGAGCAAAAAATATAATCGACGAATTGAAACTCGTTCATCCAAAACAAAAGTCAAAAAAGAAGTAGTGGAATTGGAAACTTTTAATGAGAAAAGGCTTCATAAATAAAAGCTAAGCGCCTCATTATACACGGACTTTATTTTTTTAAAAAAAATTTGAAAATAATTTTTGCGTGTTAAAAAATTTATATCTTTGCCTCGAATTAATAATTAACCTTTTATTATAAAGTAAGATGAAAAAAGTATTTTTAAGCTTGGCATTAGTTGCTGCTTTTTCAGTTGTATCATGCAAAAACACTGAAGAAAAAACAGAAGAAACTACAACAGTTGAAGAAGTAACTCCAGTTGAAGAAGTTGCTCCAGTTGAGTCTACAGACACAATGGCTGTTTCTACTGAAACTACAACTACTGAAACTACTACTGAAGCTGCTCCAGTTCAGTAATTAGCTTTACAGAAAAAATCAAGCCTCGCAATGCGAGGCTTTTTTTATGGCTTATTCCGAATCAGTAAAAATGAAATCGGCACCGGAGAAATCTAAAACCTCCGCCAGCGATCCGTAGCGAATAATTTCGTCAATCCCTTTTTTCATTAATAGTTCGGTCGAATATTTACGGCTGGAAGCAATTATGTGTCCGTTAATGGAAAGCCGGAACGCATACTTACCTCCCGATGCGCGGCCACTTAAAAATGACTCGCTCGTCACCTTTTGTTTGATAACCTCAATCGCGGTTTCGCATTCCTGAACAGTCGCATAGCCGTTACTGGTAAAAATCACCTTGCCTTTGCGTGAAGTGAACACAAATTTATATTCGCCATTAAACCGCTTACTGATAACAAACGCTCCCATTACAAAATTGTATTAAATAAAAAAGCCCCAAATTACTTTGGGGCTTTGTACTCAGAGCGGGACTTGAACCCGCACGGACATTGCTGTCCACTGGATTTTAAGTCCAGCGTGTCTACCAATTTCACCATCCGAGCATCACTGTGACTTTGCTTGAGCGAAAAACGGGATTCGAACCCGCGACCTCGACCTTGGCAAGGTCGCGCTCTACCAACTGAGCTATTTTCGCAATAATTTGAAGAACGAATTCCTTTCGGAATGCGGAGGCAAATGTAGTACAAATATTTACTTGTGCAAAAGTTTTGATTAAAAAAATTTACGAAAAAACATAACAATCTGATTCCGATTCCTTTATTGACAAGGGCTTGTATTATTTTTTTACGAGCATCCTTTTTATCTCATTGAGTTTCATCAACGCTTCAACGGGAGTCAATGTATTGATGTCGATATTCACTATTTCATCCTTGATTTCCTCAAGCAACGGATCGTCGAGGTTGAAGATGCTGAGCTGCATTTGTTCCGGTTCGCCCTTCATGATTGAACCCTCTTTGGCCGATCTAACGCCGTTAAGCGCTTCACCTGAATGATCCCTTTCGAGTTTCTTAAGTAGTTTCTGTGCTTTCAGAATCACCGTTTGGGGCATCCCTGCCATTTTGGCGACGTGTATTCCAAAACTGTGTGCACTTCCTCCTTCTACAAGTTTTCTGATGAACAATACGGTATCCTTCAATTCTTTGACCGATACATTAAAATTGCGAATACGAGGCAGAATTTCGCTCATTTCATTCAATTCGTGATAATGCGTCGCAAAAAGCGTTTTGGGCCGTCCCGGATGTTCGTGCAGGTATTCGGCAATAGCCCATGCAATTGAAATTCCGTCGTAGGTACTTGTCCCGCGACCGATCTCATCAAGAAGCACGAGGCTTCTATCGGACAGGTTGTTTAAGATCGACGCCGTTTCGTTCATTTCAACCATAAATGTCGATTCGCCCATCGATATGTTATCGGATGCGCCTACACGCGTAAAAATTTTATCGATGACACCCATCCGGACCTTTTCGGCAGGAACAAAACTTCCCATTTGAGCCAGCAGCACAATAAGCGCAGTTTGCCGCAAAATAGCCGACTTTCCCGACATATTGGGACCGGTAATCATAATCAATTGCTGTGCCTCACGATCCAGATAAACATCATTTGCTATATAAGGCGTGCCAACCGGAAGCTGCTTTTCGATTACGGGATGCCGTCCGTTTGTTATGTCAAGTTCAAACGAATCATCAATTTCGGGGCATACGTATTTGTTATCGAGCGCGAGTTGCGCAAATGAAGTAAGACAGTCAAGCTGCCCGACCAGGTTCGCATTGTACTGAACAGGCTTAATATATGTTGCGATCCACGCAACGAGCTGTTCAAAAAGCTCACATTCAAGCTTGTAGATTTTTTCTTCCGCTCCTAAAATCTTCGATTCGTATTCTTTCAGTTCTTCAGTGATATAACGCTCGGCATTTACCAGCGTCTGCTTCCGAATCCATTCTGACGGCACTTTGTCTTTATGCGAATTCCGGACTTCGATATAATACCCAAAAACATTGTTGAAGGAAATTTTCAGTGATGAAATCCCTGTATTTTCGGATTCGCGTTTTTCAATTCCGTCAAGGAACTGTTTACCCGATGACGAGATTGTACGCAATTCATCAAGCTCGGCATGCACTCCTTTTGCAATGGCATTTCCTTTCGCTATTGCAACCGGTGCTTCCGGGTTTAAAACCGTTTGTATCTTTTCACGAAGCAGCTCGCATCCGTGCAGGCTATCGCCAATCATCTTTAAAGCCTCATTTTCACTTTTTAAAGCAAGGCCTTTGATTGGAATAATTGCATCGAGCGACTCTTTTAAATATACTACTTCACGGGGCGACACTTTTCCCGCCGCGATTTTTGAAATCAACCTTTCAAGATCGGAAATCTGCTTGATCTGGATTTGAATCTGATTCAGGACTTCGCGATTATTTGTCAAATAGCCAACCACTGCATGCCGTTCGCGAATTTTATTCGCATCCTTTAGCGGAAGTGCAAGCCATCGTTTCAGTAGTCGGCCTCCCATAGGCGAAAGCGTCCGATCGATAACTTCCAATAAAGTTACCGCATTCGGATTATAACTGTGATAGAGTTCAAGGTTGCGGATTGTAAACCGGTCCATCCACACATAGGCATCTTCGGCAATCCTTTGAATCGATGTGATATGCTGGACGCGGTTGTGCTGAGTTTCCGAAAGATAGTACAAAACCGCACCTGCCGCCATTATTCCTTCCTGCAATTCCTCGATTCCAAATCCTTTCAGGGAAATTGTACCGAAATGCTTCGTAAGTATTTCAAAAGCATAATCTTCTTTAAAAACCCAGTCGTCAAGAAAAAACGTATGGAAATCGAGGCCGAATATTTCTTTAAACCGGTTCTTGTCTGCTTTTGCAATCAAGACTTCACTCGGACTGAAATTTTGCAA
Organism: Bacteroidota bacterium; assembly: GCA_023427845.1. Taxonomy (GTDB): domain Bacteria; phylum Bacteroidota; class Bacteroidia; order Flavobacteriales; family Flavobacteriaceae; genus Flavobacterium. The sequence continues at coordinate 6,079 of JAEYZX010000028.1, read as the reverse complement.
CAGTTTGTCAATATATTCCTCGTTGCCCTGCGAAGTCAGGAACTCGCCTGTCGATACATCAAGAAACGACACACCGATGTTCTTCTTCCCAAAATAAACCGACGCCAGGAAGTTGTTCGATTTTGAATGAAGCACCTCATCGTTCATCGAGACTCCGGGTGTCACCAGTTCGGTTACGCCACGTTTTACGATGGTCTTGGTCATTTTGGGATCTTCAAGCTGGTCGCAAATCGCAACCCGAAGCCCGGCCTTGACAAGTTTAGGCAAGTAGGTATTCAATGAGTGATGCGGAAATCCGGCAAGCTCTGTTTCAGTTTCAGAACCTGCTCCCCTTTTCGTGAGTACGATTCCCAGGATCTTGGAGGCGCGTACGGCATCTTCGCCAAAAGTCTCATAAAAATCGCCCACGCGAAACAACAGGCAAGCATCGGGATATTTCCTTTTGATTTCATTGTATTGCTTCATCAGTGGGGTTTCCCTGATCTCTTTATTTTTTGATGCCAATTGTATAAAATTTACTATTTGGCGAATTTAATATTTTAGTCACGATTTAATGCCACGAAACTTTTTTAATTGATTTTTACCAGGCCCAATCCTGCACTTTTAAAAATTTTTATATACATTTGGACGTTTATTTTAAATAAAGAAACAATGAAAAAATTAATGTTGTTAGCAGTGCTAACTATTGCAGGACTAACTACTTCAACTGCTCAAGAGGCTAAAAAAACAACTAAAAAAACGTCAACTAAAATTGAAGTTCCAAGAGTTGAAGGCGCCGGACTTTTATTTGAATCTGAAACCATAGATTACGGAACTATCGCTAAAAATTCAGACGGAAAACGTGAATTCGTTTTAACCAACAACGGCAACAAACCGCTTATTATCACTAACGCCCAGGGTTCTTGCGGCTGCACGGTTCCAACGTGGCCTAAAGAGCCGATTGCACCAGGTGGAAAAGCGACAATCGGCGTGAAATATTCTACTGACAGGGTTGGTCCTTTCAATAAAACAATTACATTGACAACCAACGTTACAGGCCAGCCGACAAAAGTACTTACGATAAAAGGCAATGTATTGGCCGACGAAGCACCAAAAGGTTAATACTAAAAATACAATCACTAAAAGCTTCCAATCGGGAGCTTTTTTTATTTTCATATCAATGAGAAAACTTCAAAACAGCGAACTTGAGCGCAAGACGGTTGATGATTTCAAAGTCGCTAAAAAAACTCCCATCATAATTGTACTGGACGACATCAGAAGCCTAAATAATATTGGTTCGGTTTTCCGCACTGCAGATGCATTCCTGATCGAAAAGATATACCTATGCGGAATTACGGCCACACCTCCCAACAAGGAGATCCACAAGACCGCACTTGGCGCGACCGATACCGTAGAATGGGAATATGTTGAAAACATTGGCGATTTGCTTCGAAAGCTTGCTTCCGAAAATATTGCGATCTATGCCATTGAACAGGTAGAGAACGCCATTATGCTGCAAAACTTCGAACCGAAAAATAAACGGTCAGCGCTGGTTTTCGGAAATGAGGTTTTTGGCGTATCGCAACAAGCAATTGAACTGTGCGACGGATGTATTGAAATTCCGCAGCTCGGAACAAAGCATTCGCTCAATATTTCGGTCAGCGCGGGAATCGTTATCTGGGATTTGTTCAGCAAATTGAATTACACAAAATAATTCACTATACTATTTTATTGTCAATCTTATTTTGGATTTGCTCCAGTATAAAAATGTAATCTGCTTGATTTTTTACAAAATCCCTATCCGATACATCAATGATCAACACATTGAGTTCGGGCTGCGATTTGATATAATCAAGATATCCGCGATTGATGGAATCAAGATATTCAGCAGGTATTTCCTGCTCATAACTTCGCCCGCGCGTTTTTATATTTTCAAGGAGCCGCTCGGTATTTTGATATAAATACACATACAGATCGGGTTTTGGCATTTCCTTATAGATGATGTCAAACAGCTTGCGGTACAAGCGGTATTCATCCTCAGTCAGCGTCACCTTTGCAAAAATCAGTGATTTAAAAATATGATAATCGGCGATTATGAAATCGCGAAACAGATCAAATTGCGCCAAATCGTCTGAAATCTGCTGATAGCGATCGGCCAAAAAGGACATCTCAAGCGGGAATGCATACCGATGCTGATCTTCATAAAATTTCGGCAAAAACGGGTTGTCGGCAAATCGTTCCAAAACGGTCTTTGCGTTGAAATCGGCTGCGATTCTGGTGGTCAGCGTTGTTTTTCCCGCGCCGATGTTACCCTCGATCGCGATGTAATTGTAGCGGTCCAATTCAATTCTGTGCAACGGGGATTGTAAATCGCCAACTGCTTTACAATGAATTTTGTCGTCGGCCGAAAGCACAAGTTCGGACAGGTATTTTTGCAGCACCGGATGCCGCCAGTCAAGTTCAAGATCGCGCATCGGCAACAGCACGAACTTTCGATCCTGCATAAAAGGATGCGGCACCTTTAAGTTTTCGGCCGTTATCACATCTTCGTTAAATGCAATGATGTCGATATCGATTGCGCGCGATTCATAGTTTTGGCTCTCTCCACGAATCCTGCCCAGTTGCTTCTCAATCCGTAAAATCTGATCCAGCAAATCGAATGCATTTGTCCCAGTGTGAATTAAAAGTGCGCAATTGTAAAAAGGATCACCATCAAATCCCCAGGCATCCGATTCATAAAGACGCGAAACCCGAATTATCGTCCCTACTTCATTATGAAGCATTCCGATACATTTTTCAATGTTCTCAAGCCTGTTGCCCTGATTGGATCCAATTGCTAAAATGACCTGATTCTGATCTTCCATATTAGCGGCAAATTAACTAAAACAAATTCAGAATAAAGTATATTTGCAGCCCTGTTGATAAATAAATATGCCGGAATTGCGGCAATCTGTAACAGGCAGGCAATGATTGAGTCTTATCAAAAAAATCAGCTATGAAGTTTTTAGGAAATGTACTGGCAACCATCGTTGGGTTGTTTCTGTTTTGCATTTTTTTCTTTTTCGGAATCATGTTGATCGGCGCATTGTTTGGCGGCAGTTCGGATATGGCCGTAGTCGAAAGTAATTCGGTCATAGAGCTTAATCTGGACGGCATCAACAATGATTATGGCGGAAAATACAAAGATCCGTGGGTTACATTGTTTTCTGAAACAGAGTCGATCGGCGTTACCGATATCATTAATGCAATTTCCGCGGCAAAGTCCGATGATAATATCAAAGGAATTTCACTGCTGAATACCAGTTCGTTTCTCGGACTTGCACAAAGCAAGGAAGTACGCGATGCACTTGAAGATTTTAAGACCTCAGGTAAATTTGTCGTTGCTTATTCGGAAAACTTTATTCAAAACGACTACTACCTGAGTTCAGTTGCCGATACGGTCTACCTGAATCCTGTGGGCCAAATGGACTTCAAAGGATTATCGTCCGAAGTCCTATTTTTCAAGGACTTTCAGGATAAATCAGGTTTGAAGATGGAAGTGATACGCCATGGTAAATATAAAAGTGCCGTTGAACCGTTCTTACAGAATTCAATGAGCGAATCAAATCGCGAACAGATCAGTTCGCTTCTCAATTCAGTTTGGGGTTCAGTAACCGGAGACATTTCAAAGAGCAGAAAAGTTTCGCCATCGGCACTTGACAGCATCGCAAACGGACTTTTGGCGCGAACACCCGAAATGGCGAAATCTGCAGGGCTAATCGACAAAATCGCTTACGAAGATCAGTATCACGACGGAATCCGTAAAGCTCTTAAAATTGACAAAAAAGATGATTATGCAACTGTGGATATTCGCGATTATGCTTCCAATGTTGCAAAAATGCCTCCGATTGTTGGCGGTTCCGACAGGATTGCGGTGATTTATGCGCAAGGAATGATATTAGGTGGCGAAGGTGACGTTGGTTATATCGGAGAGCAATCAATCAAACGCGCGCTCAAGGAAGCACGGGACGACAAGAAAATAAAAGCGGTGGTTCTTCGAATCGACAGTCCGGGTGGTAGCGCGTTGGTATCGGATTTGATTTGGCGCGAAATCGAACTGACCAAAAAATCAAAACCCGTTGTGGCATCGATGGGAAATACGGCCGCTTCCGGAGGCTACTACATCGCATGTAATGCCAATGAAATATTCGCCGAGGAAAATACGATTACCGGTTCAATCGGTGTATTCGGAACACTTCCGAATTTCACACAGTTCACAAATAAAATGGGAATCCGTGCCGAGCAGGTCAATACTCACGAAAACTCGGCCGGATATAGTGTATTTCTTCCGCTCGACGACAAGTTCCGTGCTGTCACACAGGAGAGCGTCGAGCATATCTACAATGTTTTCGTCAACCGTGTCGCAACAGGAAGAAAAATGACTTTCGCAGAAGTGGATGCAATTGCCCAAGGCCGTGTGTGGACAGGTTCGGAAGCGGTTAAAAATGGCCTGGTTGATAAAATTGGCGGGTTGGATGCCGCACTGAAATCGGCTGCTAAATTGGCTAAAATCGACAAATATCGTGTCGTGAATTTTCCTGAATACGAAAAGAAGTTTGGTGAAATGTTCGGTATGATGCCATTTGCAATGAGTCGCGAAAGCCTGATCAAACAGGAAATCGGTGAGGAAAATTATCGCTTGCTCGAACAAATCCGCCGGCTAAACAGCCTAAAAGGAATTCAGGCAATACTTCCGTACGAACTTAGAATCAATTAAAGTAATCATAAAAAACTTATGCCATATTTCGATTTGGCAAAAAATACTATAAGTTTACTCCTGCAAGAATTAACTTGCGGGAGTTTTTTTTTACCACTTCTAGAATAACAAACAATCATGTTAAAGAAAATTTTAAAAGGATTAGGAATCTTGATTCTCGTCCTGCTTGTTGCATTGATTTCGATCCCATTCTTATTTGAGGATAAAATCAAAGAGATGGTTGCCGATACGATCAACAAGAACGTTGACGCAACGGTGGCTTTTGAAGATGTCGATTTGAGTTTGCTGCGTAGTTTCCCTCGCGCCAATGTCACGGTCGATAAACTCAGCATCATCAACAAAGCACCATTTGCTGGAGACACATTGGCGTATGTGGGCGAACTCGACCTTAAGATGTCGGTTATGGAATTATTCAAAGACAAGTCCGAAACGATGAGCATCGAATCAATTTCCTCCACAAACGGAATAATCAACATTATTTTCAATAAAGACGGAGTCGGCAACTTTGATATTGCGATCGAAAATGCAAAAAAGAAAAGCGATGGCAAAAGCGACCCGCTCGCGCTGAACATTCAGGATTACGCTATCGAGAATTATACGTTTCGTTACCTCGATCAAAAATCGGGGATTAAACTTCAAATCGACAGCCTGAACCATTCAGGTAAAGGTGATTTTGCAAAATCGATACTTGATCTTGACACAAAATCAACTGCACGGGTTTCGCTGGATATGGACAAGACCAACTATATGAAAGACGTAATGCTCGACCTTGATGCAGTTCTCGGAATTGATCTCGATAAAAGCATTTATACGTTTAAACAAAACACCGCGCTGATCAATAATTTACCATTGACATTCGACGGATCGATTGCCTTGGTCGAGGAAGGCCAGCAATATGACCTGACGTTCAAAACCGCTTCGACGGCATTTAAAAACTTCCTTAGCCTGATTCCGTCGGCGTATTCGGGCAGTCTTGATAATATAAAGACTACAGGTGAATTCACCGTTGCGGGTTTTGCAAAAGGACTTTATTCGGATACGACAGTGCCAAAATTCAATGTCGCAATCGCATCAAACAACGCTTCGGTGCAATATCCGGATTTACCGAAGTCGGTGCAGAATATTGTAATCGATACAAAAATCATAAACGATACGGGAATACTCAACGATACCTATGTGAATTTGGACAAGCTTTCGTTCAGGATTGATCAGGACGTTTTCAATGCAAGTGCAAATATTCGAAATGTGGTCGAAAATCCACTTGTTGACGCGCAACTGAAAGGAACCGTGAATTTGGCAAACCTGTCGCAGGCCTATCCGATTAAACTCGACAAACCTTTATCC
>JAEYZX010000017.1 GCA_023427845.1 Bacteroidota bacterium | reverse complement strand
AAATTAATGCGAACAGAAATAATACAGCAAGTAATACGTTTTTTGACCTCATGTTTTTGTTAAAAGTTACCGACAAAATTATAAAAATTTCTGTTTCATTTTATTTCTTTTTGAATTGCACCGAATTAATTATCGCATTCCTATCGACGCCATTTATTACTTCATCGTTGTCATAAATCAGCTGCATTTTTATCATGCGGTCCTTTGCGTTTTCGAAGCTTATAGAACTACCAGGGCTATTTGGGACATTACTTAAATTAAACTCGCCTACCTGTTCCCCGTTAATGATAATCTTAAAGTGTGCGTTTTCGCCATTTAATGGAGTTTCGGGTAAACTTACACCATTTACAATAATGTCGTAATTCCCTTTTGCCAATCTTATTGGCGGATAAGCAGATGCCATATTTTCAACAAAAATCATCGCACCGCTACCGTCAAACAATGACGGTTTAAATTTATTTAGCGACAAGAAGGTGGATGCGGAAGAGGTCGACTTCGATTTGTAATATTTTGCCCACGTATCATGATATGCGATATGGTGTTCAACCGTAAAATTCGCATTAAGATACGCTTCCAATTCCGGCGCCAGAGAATATGGACGGGCGTTTGCGTCAACATACCAAAAAGACATATTGTCGACTTTTTCGTTTATCATATCCTGAACATATACGTCAAGCGGTGTTTCAATTGTATTTTGTTTCGTATGCTCCTTCAAATAATAATTGAAAACGTAACCCCATGATGATACGACTTTATCACCATTGCTGTTTTTTTCGAGGATTTCCTGAGATATTTCACGGAATTGCGTTTTTGTCACCCGGTTGTAGTAATCTTTTACAATAAAAAGGTTCACTAAAGTAAAAACCGCAATTGATCCAATTATCATAAAGCGAACCAATTTATTGCGAACCAACCAAATCCCAATTCCAAGTACAAGCACAAAAACAGGCGTCACGCTTGTAAAATACCGGGCCAATATTAGCGAAACATCGGTATACGATTTCACCATCAAAAATCCGATAAATATAATTGCCCAGCCGAAAAGGATCACAAAACTGAATTGTAGCCGATTATTTGTGATGTACTCGTATGTTGCAACATCTTTTTGCCTGAATGTTGATAACAGGTAGTAGAGGAAAATTGGAGTAAATATAAAAAGGGTGACTTCCGAATTTCCTAGAAACTCCTTAAATAGCAATGAAAATGAATCGGCCGAGGGTGGCGCCACCCAAAAGGAATCTATAGCAACCAAGGTCATCAGCTTTTCAATATTCGGAAGGAAAAGCAAAAATGCTATAACTCCTGAAATAGCAGAATTGATAACCATTTGAAGTCGGTTTTTCTTCGGAATCAGAATCAGGAATACCGAAATGAGCACCACTTGCGACAATACATTTACAAATCCGAAAAAGTTCAGGTTCAAAACTAGGCCCGTAAAAATACCATACCAAACTGCGTTCTTCAAAGTCGGATTCTTGACAAACAGCATTAATCTGTAAAAGGATAAAGCGATTGCTGCCACATACAGCGAATACGGTCGCGCATCCTGGGAAATGTGTATATTATACTCATTGATTGCCAAAAGGAATGCGGCAATCAATCCTGCATTCCTATTAAAGAGGGCTTTCCCTGCAAGAAAAACCGCATAAATACCAACTACTCCACCTACAACAGATACAAGCCGTGCGGTCTCGACCGAATATCCAAGCAGCATATAAAAGAAGTGAAGTATGAAATAATACAGATACGGAAAGCCATCCCGAAGCATCAATTCAAATTTGAATTCTGCAAAAGTTAATTCAGGATTAGAAATGTTCATCGTAAAAATTTCATCTACCCACAGACTTTGAAAGCCCAGGTTATACAACCGCAAGGCGGCGCCAAGGATTAATATTGCAATTATCCAGAAATACTGACCTCGATAAATTTTCCTCAAAATTTCCATACTTATATTTTTTTGGCTACGACAAAACAGCTGCTTCCAAAACGAACCGTCCTGCCTTGCTTAATTTTTTTAAATTCCCTCTCCAAAATCCAGTTCATGATTTTATTGAGGATCCCTTTTTTATGGCTGTGTTCCTCTTTATACTTTTCGGCTGCGTTCGAATTTTTATGGAATCCCAGTTTACTGGGCAAGGACCTGAATAAAAATATCGGTAACGGAAGCAATGAAAATATATAGGTGGAATAGACTGGTTTGAATCCCGCCTCAGCCAACGTGCGGTGTAAGGACTTCAAAGTATATCTTCGGTAATGGCCGGCATCGTTATCTTCATTCGACCAAAGGGCTTGGTACGCAGGTACCGTAATAAATACATATCCGTTGGGTGAAAGATATCGATGAACCGTTTGAAGAAACAACACGTGATGTTCGATATGTTCCACCACGTCAAACAAGCCAATATTTGGCAATGAAGCTTCTTCAAAATGGGAGTCTTCCAAAGAAGCACAAATTATATTTTTTAATCCTCTTTTTTGGGCGTTCCTACAGCCATCAATGCCAGGTTCTACTAAGATGGTGTTTATTCCTGTATTTTCGATCGCCCTTGATATGTAGCCATTCCCACCACCTATATCAAAGAAGAAGTCATTTTTTGCATATCTTTTTATTACTTCTGTGATGATTTTATTTCGATGTTTGAACCAAAAACTGTTTTCTTCAAGGTCAAACGAAACGTCATTTCCTTCTTTTGGATACGAAATTTCACGTTTGTTGGACGCATAATAAATCCCATCCCGAAGTTCTAAATGTGCTATATAATCGGTTAGTTTCATTATGTTAGAATTCCGTTGATCACACTTTGCGAATCCAATTCGTAGAACATCGGAAGCCTAAGCAGGCAGTCGGTAAATCGCTCGGTGTTTGGCAGCGTTCGTTGATCGTGCTGTTCCAGATAAAACGGACTTGAGTGAAGGCTTATATAGTGAAAAACCGGGTGGATGTCGATTGCTTTGAGTTGTGAAATCAAATCGGCACGCTGCTCTGCATCGGTACAAACTAAATAAAACATATGTCCGTTATTGGTTGCAAAATCGGGAATGTACGGCAAACCGATCTTATTCAGTGCAGCCCAGTTTCCCAGCGCCGTGTAATATTTCTCCCAGTGCGCGATTCTTACATTCTGAATAT
>JAEYZX010000169.1 GCA_023427845.1 Bacteroidota bacterium | reverse complement strand
GTGTAGCGGGCAAGAATTTTCCAACAAAACACGACGGGATAGTTAAGTCCAAGCCGAATCCACATATCGATGTCTTCCCCCACACGCATTTCGGGGTCAAAAAGCCCCGCTTCTGAAAAAACTTCTTTGTTGAATACCGCGCTCGACGTCCAGATGATGCTTTCCCTTCCGCTGGCTTCAAGATAATCGACCACCTCAATCTCACTGGTTTTCGATAACGAGTAACGTACCGGATAAACCGTGCTTGCCGTTTCGATCTCGTAAGCCGTCGAAAATACTTTTTGCTCGGGGTACGCGCGGATCATTTTTTGAACAACCGACAAAAAGTCGGGGTACCAGATATCGTCGGCATCGAGAAATGCAATGTAGGGTGCTGTTGCCTGTTCTATTCCAAAATTCCGCGCCAGGGAAACGCCGCCATTTGATTTTGTAAAATACCGGATCCGGGGATCTTCAAATTGCATGATGATTTCGCGGCTGGAGTCGGTGCTGCCATCATTGACGATAATGATTTCGTAATCGCCGAACGATTGCGACAAAACGCTTTCCAATGTTCTGGCAATGAAATTTTCTTTGTTGTAAACCGGGATTATAATCGAAAAGTACGGCATCGTTAAGGCATTGCCCAAAAATACTTTATTTTCGGCTACGAATACGTACTTTTGGTTCGATGCAAAAAAAACCGCTGCACATCGTCAGTTTCGATAATCCTTATCCGCCGGTTTATGGCGGCGTTATCGATGTTTTCTATAAGGTCAGCGCACTTTCAGCGCATTTCGATATTTATCTGCATTGCTTTGTCGATTACGATCAACAGCCTGCCAACGAGCTCAAAAGCCTCGTAAAACAAGTGTATTTTTACAGACGCCACAAAAAACGCAATTTTCTGAAATTGTTTTCCAAAATACCTTTTGCGGCAGTTTCGAGATACAATCTTCAGATGGCAAACATCATTCAGTCGGTCGATGCGCCAATTTTGTTTGAAGGTCTGCAAACGACCTACCTTTTAAAAAAACACGATTTTTCGGCTCGCAAACTGCTGCTGCGATTGCACAATCTTGAATCGAATTATTTTGCCGGGTCGCATCAGAGCGAAACCAATCCAATTAAAAAATGGCTGTATGCTTCAGAAGCAAAAAAATATAAATCGTATGAACAAATAATTGGCCGTTTTGATTCGGTTTTGACCTTATCGGTTGCCGAAACCAAATTTGTGCAGACTCATTTTGGGAATGCCGCATATATTCCGGTTTTTCACGGAAATGATCACGTTGCCGATTTGTCGCATTTTGGGAAATACGCGCTTTATCACGGCGATTTGCGCCTGCCTGATAATAAGCGTGCCGTGCGTTTCCTTGTTGAAGTCTTTGCGGAAATCCCCGATTATCCGTTGGTGATTGCATCGGGCAGCGGTAAAGATTTTGTGGAAGAACTCGTGAAAACGCATCCAAATACCAGTTATGCGCAAATCCAAAACCAGCAACATCTCGATGCGCTTTTGCATGATGCGCACCTGAATGTGATGTTGTCGTTTCAGGAATCGGGAACCAAGCTCAAGTTGGTCAATGCTTTGCATAAAAGCCGGTTTTGCATCATCAACCGAAACATGGTCGATGACCAGGACTTGCAAGGGTTATGTGAGATTGCGGAAACAAAATCCGAATTCATAGCCGCGGTAAATCGCCTGAAATCGGTTCCCTATTCTGAAATTGCGAAACGGAAAGAAGTGCTTCGGCAAGTTTTGGATGATTCCGTTAATGCCACAAAAATCAGGGCTGTACTTGAAAATTAAACCGAACGCTGGACCACTTCAAACATTGTCCCGTTATCCACTTTAAGTGTTTTCGAAGGGAATTTCAACAACAGCGCATAATCGTGTGTCGCCATGATGATCGTCTTTCCGTTGGCATTGATTTTTCGAAGCGTCTCCATTACCTCGACGCTTGTTTGCGGATCGAGGTTCCCGGTCGGTTCATCGGCAAGAATCAAATCAGGATCGTTAAGCATTGCACGCGCGATTGCAACCCGCTGCTGCTCGCCGCCCGAGAGCTGGTGCGGCATTTTATTCGCATTCGATTTCATGTCGACTTTCGAAAGAAGTTCTTCTATTTTGGTATGCATCTGGATTTTGTCGGTCCACCCGGTTGCGCGAAGCACAAAAAGCATGTTTTCGGTAATCGTCCTGTCGGGCAGCAGTTTGAAATCCTGGAACACGATTCCGATTTTCCGACGTAAAAAAGGGATTTGCGATTCTTTTAACTTCGCCAGATCGTAGCCAACAATGCTTCCCTGTCCTTCAGTGAGCGGTAAATCGGCATAAAGCGTTTTCATGAAACTGCTTTTTCCGGCGCCCGTTTTTCCGATTATGTAAATGAATTCACCGTTGTTGACCTCTAGATTTACATTCGACAATATTATTCTGTGATCCTGGTAAATCGTTACATTATTTAGCGAAACTACGGGTTGTGACATATCAAAATAGGTTTATTCGGTAAAAGTAGTAAAGTTAAATTTGCTATTCAAAATTTTATTTGGCTGGCCTTGCGCACATTAATCCTGTTAAGAAAATTGTTTATAATAAAATGCACCGGCAGTCGTTAAAAAGTTATCAATAGCGGTATTTTTATAGCTGCTTAAATAAACGACGATGCGACAAATTTCCTGGATTTTCCTGCTGCTGATTTTAGCCGGCATACCAACTGCCAATGCACAGCAATCGCTAATTTATACCAATGAACTCTCCGATTTCGACCGGGCACTTGAGCTCTACCGCGACAGTCAATATCAGTCGGCTCAAATTCTTTTCGATAAGGTAAAAGCGCAGACCAACAACCGCGAGGTTGAAGCCGATTGTGCCTACTACAGCGCCAATTGTGCGATCCGCCTCGAGCAGCCGGGCGGCGATGAAATGATGGAGGATTTTGTCGCGAATTATCCGACAAGCTCAAAACACAACCAGGCCTACGTTGAGGTTGCACATTACTATTTCCTGCAAGGCCGTTATCCGCAGGCGCTCGAGTGGTTTGACAAAGTTGATGAAAACGCGCTGACCGCTTCCGAAATGGAAAAATACAACTTCCAAAAAGGGTATTCGTACTTTAATGCCGGAAAGAAAAAAGAAGCCACGCCGTATTTCAACAAAGTACTGAACTCGGCCGAATATGGGTCGCAGGCAAAATATTACCTCGGATTCATGGCGTATGAAGGCGATAATTACGTTGAGGCGTCAAAGTATTTCGACGAGGTTGCCGATGAAGAAAAATACAAGGAGAAACTGTCGTATTTCCAGGCCGACATGAATTTCAAACAGGGAAATTTCGAGAAGGCAATCGAACTCGGACTCGCAGCGATGCCAAAATCCAACGCACAGGAAAAATCGGAACTCAATAAAATCATCGGTGAAAGCTATTTCAACCTGAAACAGTACGATAAATCAATCCCGTACCTGACGCAGTACAAAGGCAAAAAAGGCAAATGGAACAACACCGATTACTATCAGTTGGGATATGCGTATTACAAGCAAAACGATTTCGAAAATGCAATCGCGCAGTTCAATAAAATCATTGGCGGAAATGACTCCGTCGCGCAAAATGCATATTATCACCTGGGCGAAAGCTATCTAAAAACCGATCGCAAGCAACAGGCCTTGAACGCTTTCAAAAATGCCTCGGAAATGAATTTCGATGCGAGGATCCAGGAAGATGCCAACCTGAATTATGCAAAACTCAGCTATGAAATCGGGAATTCGTATCAAAGTGTTCCTGACGTTCTGGCGAACTTCGTGGCAAAATATCCGCAATCGCCACAACGGACCGAAATTGAAGGGTTGCTGATCAATTCGTATATCACATCAAAGAACTACAAAGGCGCGTTGGATTTGCTCGAGAAGAACAAAACCATGAACCGCGCGGCCTATCAAAAAGTGACGTTCTACCGCGGACTCGAATTGTACACAGACGGGAATTATCAGCAGGCACTTTCAATGTTCAACAAATCTATTGCCGAGCCAAGGGATGCAAAGTATTCGGCGCGCGCCACCTTCTGGAAAGGCGAAACCGAATATGTGCTCGAGAATTTCAGCGAGTCATTGATCAGTTTCAAACAGTTTTTGGGTTTTCCTGAAGCAAAATCGACGCCCGAATTCAAAAACATAAATTACAATATCGCATATGCCTATTTCAAAATGCGCGAGTACGATCAGGCGGCAAATTATTTCGAGACCTATTCAACAGCCGGAAGTTCGGATAAAGTCCGTTTGAACGATGCGTTTCTCCGGTTAGGCGACAGCCGTTTCGTGACTGCGAAATACTGGCCGGCGATGGAAGCGTATAACAAAGCGATTGAAATGAAAGGTGTCGACCAGGATTATGCGCAGTTCCAAAAGGCAATCAGCTACGGTTTTGTTGACCGGACCGATAAGAAAATCGAAGACCTCAACAAATTCGTTAACGGCTACGCAAAATCGCAGTACCGTGACGATGCGATGTTTGAACTCGGAAACACCTACGTTACAGAAAAGAAAAACGACCTGGCGATCCAAACCTACGACCGCGTAATTAAAGATTATCCGAATGGAGTATATGCGTCAAAATCGTTGCTGCGTCAGGGATTGGTGTATTACAACGCCGGAAACAACACGCTTGCAATCGGCAAATTCAAACGCGTTGCGGCCGAGTTCCCGGCATCGCCCGAATCGCTTGAAGCGGTATCGACAGCGCGTCTGATTTATATGGATACGGGTCGGGTCGACGAATATGCGGCATGGGTCAAAACACTTTCCTATATAGAAGTTTCGGATGCCGATCTGGATAACGACACCTACGAAGCAGCCGAAAAGCAATATCTGCAAAACAATGCCAAGCAGGCGATTTCAGCATTAAGCGGCTATGTTGCGAAGTTTCCGAACGGCTTGCATTCAATGAAGGCAAATTTCTATCTGGCGCAGCTTTATTTTGCCGATAATCTCGAATCGAATGCAATTCCGCATTATGAATTTGTGATTTCAAAAGGGCGAAGTGAGTTTACCGAGCAGTCGCTTGCACGTTTGGCTGAGATTTATCTGAAGAAGAAAGATCACGCCAAGGCGATTACAATTTTAAGGCGTTTGGAAGCCGAAGCCGATTTCCCGCAAAATAAGACATTTGCGCAATCGAATCTGATGAAGACCTATTATGAGCAGAAGGATTATTCAAATGCCGTGGTTTATGCCGATCGGGTTTTGGCGAATGAGAAGGCCGATGACAAAGTAAAATCGGATGCGCAAATCATTGTGGCACGCTCGGCAATGCAAACCGGAGATGAATCGAAAGCGCGCACGGCGTATGCGAAGTTGCTGACTATCGCCAAAGGTGAACTCGCTGCCGAAGCATTGTTCTATGATGCGTTCTTCAAAAACAAAGACGGAAAATTCGAAGCGTCAAATACGGCGGTTCAAAAACTAGCGAAAGACTATTCAGGTTACAAATATTTTGGGGCAAAAGGGCTTGTCGTGATGGCGAAGAATTTCTACGGACTTAAAGACAGCTTCCAGGCGACGTATATTTTGGAAAGTGTAATCAAGAATTTTGCAGTTTATCCGGACGTGGTCGAGGAAGCGCAGAACGAACTTTCACGTATCAAATCCGAAGAATCAAAAACCAACTCATCGATAACGGAATAAATGCCGAATCTCAATAAAATCAACATGAAGTACAGCCTATCATACGCAATAGTTTTTATAGTTTTCCTCTCCGGATTCCAATCGGCTTTTGCCCAACGCGAGGAGAACATCGGTACCGAGGTCGTAAATGTGGTTAAACCGTACACGCCCACAATCTCGGATGCATTTAAGGTAAAGGAAACGCCTTCGCTTGAAGATGACGATGCAATGCAGAAAGTCCCGATTACCTATAATATATTTTCGTTTCCCGTGGCATCGACATTCGCTCCGGCAAAAGGCCGCGCGGCAGGTGTGGATCGGGAAGAGCGGGAACGATTGTATAAAAACTATCTTACGCTCGGAATCGGGAATTACTTCAATGCGAATGCCGAATTGTTTGTGACCGAAAATGTTGGTGAAAGCGGATACGTTGGCGGAATGTTGCGCCATTTTTCAAGCGCCGGCGGAATCGACGAACTGATTCTCGACGATAAGTTTATGAATACGTCGCTTGATCTTACATACGGAAACAAGCAGGACAGATACTCGTACCTGATTGATGGCGGATTCCAGCATCAGATCTACAATTGGTATGGCATCGAACAGGATTATTTTGACGACGAACTGGATTATGACAGGGTAGATCCGCAACATACATTCTACAATTTTTATGTTGGTGGCCAGATCGAGATGCGCGAAAGCATCTTCAGTAAAGCCAACTTAAAGTTCAACCGTTTTTCGGATTCGTTCGATTCGGCCGAAAACCGTTTTTACATCAAGCCGTCGTTTAATTTTGATATTGCGGATACCAGCATAAATGCCGATTTCATTGTTGATTACATCGGAGGTTCGTTCGAAAATGATTTTCAGGATATTTCGTCAATTCAATATGGTTATGCGAATTTCGGGTTTCATCCGAGCTTTGTGATCAACCGGGACGACTGGACAATCAATCTTGGGGCCGCGGCATTTTACAGCATCGATACCGAAAATAGCGACAACAGGTTTTTCATCTATCCGCAAATCAACGCGTCGTTGAAAGTGGTGGGCGATTTGATGGTTTTCTATACCGGTGCCGAAGGAAGTCTTGACCAGAACTCGTACCGCGATTTTACGAACGAAAATCCATTTGTTTCCCCGACGCTTTTCATCGCGCCAACCGACCGTCAGTATGAAATTTTTGCGGGACTGAAAGGTAAGCTCGCAAACAGCGTGAGTTATAATGTACGCGGATCGTATATGAACGAAAAGAACAAACCGTTGTTCCTGAATAACAGTTCTCCGGCGCCTGCGTTGTTCGACAATGATCTTGCGGGATATCAGTACGGAAATTCATTCGGGGTTGTTTATGACGATGTAAAAACGATAAATGTGTTTGGTGAGATCAACGCCGATTTTTCTAAAAATGTTTCATTCGGGATCAATGCCTCGTTCAACAAATATACGACCGATGACCAGGACGAAGCGTGGAACCTGCCGGCCATCAGAATTGGATCCAGTCTGGACGTGACGATTACCAAAAAATGGTATGCCGGTGCCGATGTTTTTTTTGTAGGCGAACGTGAAGATTTCAAAACCTATATCGGTTCTGCTGCTTTTAACGGTGCTGAAACGCTCGAAAGCTATTTTGACGCAAATGCGCACGTCGGTTACAAACACAATGACCGACTCACAGGCTTTTTGAAATTCAACAACATCGCAAACCAGGCGTATGAGAAATGGATCGACTATCCGGTGCAGCGTTTCCAGGTTTTGTTGGGGGCGAGCTATAAATTTGATTTTTAAGTCTTGCCGTAAACGTTTTGCCGGAGCACCGAATTTGTTTTGCTAATGTGCGAATCTGTGGCTACCTTTTTTTAATCCTTTTTCGGTCTAATCCGTGGCCAGATGTTTAAACTAAAAATTCATGCCTATTATCGCCAGCTTGTCCAGGATCGAATCGATGCGTTTCGCGATATGATTTCGGCACTGACCGAGGATTCCAAAAACGACGCAAAAGGATCGGCAGGCGACAAACATGAGACGGCACTATCGATGATGCACATCGAACAGGAGAAGTTGAACCGTAAGTTATCTGAATGCCTCGAGCAAAAAGCAGTACTGGATAAAATCGACCCTGAATTTAAATCCGATAAAATAGTACTTGGAAGCCTCGTCAAAGCTAAAGGAATATTGCTGTTCGTGGGCGTCGCATTGCCAAAGATCACCATCGATGGCAGGAGCATCATTGCATTGTCGCCACAATCGCCATTGGGAAGTCAGCTGATGGGGCAGCAGGTCGGATTTACTTTTGAAGTCAGCAATACAAAATATGCGATCGAAGAAGTAAGCTGACAAAACAATATGTTTAGTGGTCAATTTCTGTCAAATGTTCGTATTTTTAAAGCGCCACTATAGGCGTTTTTTATGGCTTTAACCCTCAATTTCGAATGCCGCGAGCTCCCGTTGCGGCATCCGTTTACGATTTCCCGATATACGGTCACACTTCAGAAAACAATGATCGCCATCGTGTCTGATGGTACTTTTACCGGATACGGAGAAGCCACGGCAAATCCGTATTATGGAAGCACGATAGAGAAACTGACTGCCGGCTTTCAAAAAGTGGCGCCTATTGTTGAAAGTGCAGGTGACTTACATCCGTCTGAACTTTGGCAAATGCTTGCACCGATGCTGTCTGATGATTTCTTTGCACTATGCGCTGTAGATGTCGCGTATTGGGATTATTATGCGAGGAAACACAAGAAGACGCTCCGCAGTTTTTGGTCGGATCAAAACAGTTATACGCCAATGACCTCCTATACGATCGGAATCGACGAAATAGCGGTCATGAAACATAAAATAGCCGAAATGCCTTGGCCGATCTACAAAATTAAACTTGGTACTCCGGATGATATTAAAATCATCGAGGCATTGCGGTCGGCCACAGATGCGGTTTTTCGCGTCGATGCGAATGGCGGATGGACTGCCGGGCAGACGGTCTCGTACTCCAAGATTCTCAAAGACCTGAATGTTGAATTTATTGAACAGCCTTTGCCGGCATCGGATACTGAAGGCATGAAGAAAGTAAAAGCCGAATCTGAAGTGATAGTGATAGCAGATGAAAGCTGCCAGCGCGAAGAAGATGTTGCGGCCTGCGCCGAGCGGTTTCACGGAATCAATATCAAACTCATGAAATGTGGCGGAATCACGCCTGCTCTCCGAATGATCGAATCGACCCGGGAACGCGATTTACTGATCATGGCCGGCTGCATGACCGAATCGACGGTCGGGATTTCAGGACTCGTACAGCTTGCTCCACTTTTAAACTACCTCGATGCCGATGGTGCCATGCTTTTAAGCAAGGATATTGCCGATGGCGTGTCGTTCGATTTTGGTAAAATCCGCTATCCGGTGCGCGATGGTGCCGGTGCCGAATTATGGCGCTAAAATTCGACAAAATGTTAATAACTTCAACCGGAAACAAACTGTTTTTAAGGTATAATAGATGCCTATTTTATATATTTGCCTGTTAGGTAAAAAATCAATTTTTAGCATAAAATTAATATGAACGAAGAGATTAAGAAGAACAACTATTCGGCAGACAGTATTCAGGCATTGGAAGGGATGGAGCACGTTAGGATGCGTCCCTCGATGTACATTGGCGATGTAGGTGTTCGAGGCTTGCACCATCTGGTTTACGAAGTCGTCGATAACTCGATTGACGAGGCGATGGGCGGGCATTGCGATGCGATAAGTGTTGCGATAAATGAAGATGGATCGATAACAGTAGAAGACAATGGCCGCGGTATTCCGGTCGATATACATAAAAAAGAAGGGGTTTCCGCACTTGAGGTCGTAATGACCAAAATCGGTGCGGGTGGAAAATTTGACAAGGATTCGTATAAGGTCTCGGGTGGTTTGCACGGCGTTGGGGTTTCGGTGGTGAATGCATTGTCAAAACACATGAAATCGACCGTTTTCCGCGACGGAAAAATATATGAGCAGGAATACGAACGCGGAAAGGCATTATATCCGGTAAAGCAGATCGGAACAACCGAGAAGCGCGGAACGATGCAGACCTTCTATCCCGATGACACGATTTTTACGCAAACAACAGAATTTTCGTATGACACCCTTACGGCCCGAATGCGCGAACTGTCGTTTCTGAACAAGGGTATCACAATTACCTTTACCGACAAGCGTGAAGTTGATAAGGACGGCAACTTCATTCAGGAAGTGTTTCACTCCGATGAAGGGCTTAAAGAATATATCCGCTACCTTGATGGAAACCGCGAGCCGATAATCTCGCATGTAATCAGCATGGACAGTGATAAGTTCGAGATTCCGGTAGAAGTGGCTCTTATCTACAATACAAGCTATACCGAGAATATATTCTCGTACGTAAACAATATCAATACGCACGAAGGAGGTACGCATCTTCAGGGATTCCGAAGCGGATTGACACGAACCCTGAAGAAGTATGCCGATGCATCGGGATTACTGGATAAGTTGAAATTCGAAATTGCCGGAGACGACTTCCGTGAAGGACTTACCGCAATCATTTCGGTAAAGGTCGCTGAGCCGCAGTTCGAAGGACAGACCAAGACCAAGCTGGGCAACCGCGAAGTCGTGTCGCCCGTAAGCCAGGCGGTGGGTGAGATGCTTGAGAATTATCTTGAGGAGAACCCGAACGATGCCAAAATTATCATTCAAAAGGTGATTCTGGCTGCGCAGGCGCGTCATGCCGCGAAGAAAGCGCGTGAAATGGTGCAGCGTAAAACCGTAATGGGCGGCGGCGGATTGCCAGGTAAACTGTCGGATTGTTCCGAACAGGATCCGGCAAAATGCGAAGTTTACCTTGTCGAGGGTGACTCGGCAGGCGGAACCGCAAAACAAGGCCGCGACCGTAACTTCCAGGCGATCCTGCCGCTTCGTGGAAAGATCCTGAATGTCGAAAAAGCGATGCATCACAAGGTTTTCGAAAATGAGGAAATCCGTAACATCTTTACCGCGCTTGGGGTAACGGTCGGAACTGCCGAGGACAGCAAAGCGCTTAACCTTGAAAAACTGCGCTATCATAAAGTCATCATCATGTGTGATGCCGACGTCGATGGTAGCCACATTGCGACATTGATTTTAACATTCTTCTTCCGTTTCATGAAAGAACTTATCGAAGAAGGGCATGTTTATATCGCGGCACCGCCGTTGTATTTGGTTAAAAAAGGAAATAAGAAAGAATATGCGTGGACCGACTTGCAGCGCGACCAGGCCAACGAAAGAATGGGCGGAAGCGCGTCGATCCAGCGATACAAAGGTCTTGGAGAGATGAATGCCGAGCAATTGTGGGAAACAACGATGGATCCGAATTTCAGGACGTTGCGCCAGGTAAACATCGACAGCCTTGCCGAAGCAGATCGCGTGTTTTCGATGCTTATGGGCGACGAGGTTCCGCCGCGACGTGAGTTCATTGAAAAAAATGCAGCGTACGCGAAGATTGATGCGTAAGGTATCGCTTTACATAACATTGATTGGCAGCTTATTTTTTGGCGATAAGGCACTTTCACAATCGGCCGATGCTTTTACCCAGATCGATAACCTGCTGAACGATGCGTTGTTTTTTTCTTCGCGATATCTGACACCCGCAACCGATGCGGCAATTTATCAGTCATCGTCGGCATGGGTGGTCACGCCGCAGAAAAGAAAACTTTGGGACGTGACCGTAAGTCTGCACACGAACATTTTTGTTGTTCCAAATGATGACCGCCGGTTTACGGTAAACAATTCCGATTTTTCGTTCTTTACGATAGAAGGCGCAAGTTCGGCATCGGTGCCAACCGCACTAGGAAATGACGATCAGGTTTATTTAACCGGACAGATCGATGATGGCGAAAACATAAATAATGTCCGGCTTGAATCGCCCGAAGGAATTGATTCCGAAACGATGGTCTATCCCTATCTGCAGGCATCGGTCGGATTGTTATACGGCACCGAGCTTACCGTAAAATATTCTACACGGGTCAAACTGAAACGTGGAAATTATCAGGTTTACGGATTTGGGCTTAAGCATAACCTAAGTCAGTATTTCCAGAAAATGGATGAAAAAAAAATCCATTTTTCTGCATTTGCGGGATATGCGAAAGAGGAAATCAGTTTTAATTTCCTCGACACCCAAACGAGTTACGGAAGCCTTGGGTTAAATCAGATAAGCGGACTCGTTAATACGATGCAATTTCAGCTTAACGCGTCAAAGCAGTGGGATCGCTTCGAGGTAATGGGAGCGCTGATTGCCAATTCAAGTGACATACGATATGAAGTCGATGGTCCGAAAGGGGAAATCGAATCGGTGATACCGGTACAATCCATCATTAACCGAAAACTGCAGGAAATCGAGACAACCAAAACCAACATAATTGGTGAGGCCGCGTTCAGGTACCAGTTCGGCAATTTTTTTGTACAATCGGCCACAGCCTTCGGAAAATTCATCAATACGAATCTTTCCGTTCAATACGAATTTAATTAAACAACATAAAAACAGTACATATGAAAGTTACGATAGTCGGTGCCGGAAATGTCGGTGCAACATGTGCGGATGTAATCGCATACAGGGGAATAGCGAGTGAAGTTGTATTACTTGACATTAAAGAAGGATTTGCCGAAGGTAAGGCGATGGATATCATGCAATGTGCCACCAATACAGGTTTCAACACCCAGGTTTCTGGAGTAACAAATGATTACGCCAAGACTGCCGGAAGCGATGTTGTGGTGATCACATCGGGAATTCCAAGAAAACCCGGGATGACTCGCGAGGAACTTATCGGAATCAACGCCGGAATCGTTAAGACCGTAGTCGAAAATGTACTTAAACATTCGCCCGAGACCATTGTAGTAGTGGTTTCAAACCCTATGGATACGATGACCTATCTCGCGCTTAAGGCGACCGGACTGCCAAAAAACAGGATCATCGGTATGGGCGGCGCACTCGACAGTTCGCGATTCAAGTATTATTTGTCAAAAGCCTTGAACAAACCTTCAAATGACGTTTCGGCAATGGTGATCGGTGGTCAT
>JAEYZX010000172.1 GCA_023427845.1 Bacteroidota bacterium | reverse complement strand
TTTAACGACAAGGTCGTCGGGACGCACAATCTCGTTATCGTCGACATACCTTTTTATAAGCTCGACAAAATCTTTTCCGTATTTTTTCGCTTTGCCTTCACCAACGCCGTGCACATTTCCGAGTTCTTCGATCGTAATCGGATATTTCAGCGCCATGTCTTCAAGCGACGGATCCTGGAAAACAACGAATGGAGGTACGCCCAATCTTTTGGAAACCTTTTTTCGGAGTTCGCGCAACATCGCCATCAGCGCTTCATCGGCAGTACCGGTCGATTTTGCCGCGGTAATGATTGCATCATCTTCGGCTTCGTTGTATTCATGGTCTTCCGACATCATGAACGAACGCGGATTTTTTATGAAATCCAGGCCTTTTTCGGTGACTTTCAAAATGCCATAGGTTTCGATATCCTTCATCAAAAGCCCTTCAACAAGGACCTGGCGTATCAAAGCCATCCAATGCCGCTCCTCAAAATCGGATCCGCTTCCAAAAAATGGCTGCGTATCGGTGCGGTGTGCCTTGATCATCGCATTGACTTTCCCGGTCAGCGTGTAGATGACTTCCTTGGTTTTATACAGGTGTTTGGTATCGCGTACTGTCGTAAGCAATTTCAACACTTCGTCTTTTGCTTCCTTTTTGGTTTTTGGGTTGCGTACGTTGTCGTCCATATCGGCTCCTTCGCCCGTCTCGGTATCGAATTCCTCGCCAAAATAATGCAGCAGGAATTTTCTTCGCGACATCGACGTTTCGGCATAAGCAACAACTTCCTGCAATAACGCAAATCCGATTTCCTGCTCGGCTACCGGCTTTCCGGACATAAATTTCTCGAGTTTCTCCACATCTTTATAGGAGTAATACGCGAGGCAATAGCCTTCGCCGCCATCACGTCCTGCCCTTCCCGTTTCCTGATAGTAACTTTCGAGCGATTTTGGTATGTCGTGGTGAATTACGAACCGAACATCGGGCTTGTCGATCCCCATTCCGAACGCAATCGTTGCGACCACGACATCAACATCTTCCATAAGGAACATGTCCTGGTGCTTGGCGCGTGTTTTTGCATCGAGTCCGGCATGATAGGGAACTGCGCTTATGCCGTTGACTTGAAGTACCTGTGCAATTGCTTCGACCTTCTTGCGGCTAAGGCAATAAATGATACCCGATTTTCCTTTGTGCTGACGGATGAATCGGATGATGTCGGATTCAATGTTTTTGGTTTTGGTTCGCACTTCATAGAACAGGTTCGGACGGTTGAACGATGCCTTATAAGTGGTTGCATTTGGCATGTCGAGGTTTTTCAAGATGTCCTCCTGGACTTTGGGTGTTGCAGTCGCTGTCAGACCAATGATGGGAATATCACCCAATTGCTTGATGATGCTTTTGAGGTTGCGGTATTCAGGCCTGAAGTCGTGTCCCCATTCCGAAATACAATGCGCCTCGTCGATTGCGACAAATGACAGTTTTACGGTTCGCAGGAATTGTACGTATTCGTCTTTTGTCAACGATTCGGGCGCAACATATAACAGCTTGGTGATTCCGGAGGTGATGTCCTTCTTGACCTGGTTGACTTCGGTTTTGGTGAGTGAGGAATTCAGCACGTGTGCGATCCCGTTTTCTGATGAAAGGCTGCGGATCGCATCGACCTGATTTTTCATAAGTGCGATTAGCGGCGATACGACGATTGCGGTGCCTTCCTGCATCAAGGCCGGGAGCTGGTAGCAAAGTGATTTTCCGCCACCGGTTGGCATTATGACAAAGGTGTTTTCCTTTGCCAGAATACTTCTTATCACCTGCTCCTGAAGCCCTTTAAATTGGCTGAATCCAAAATATTTTTTTAATTGATTGTGTATGTCAATTTCAGGTGAATTCATTCTGAGTTAAGGGTATTTTATCTAAATTTGCAAACACCTAAAGATAGTACTTTCTTTTTTACGTACAAATTTATAACCTCAGTGTTTTGATATCAGACGAACAAATTATAGCGGTCGCGAAGAGAACAATTTTGTCTGAAAGTGAATCTGTTGCGAAGCTGACCGCCTATATCGGCAGCGATTTTACTTCCACAGCACAAATAATTTTCAATTCTAAAGGTCGGCTGGTCGTCACCGGGATCGGAAAAAGCGCGATAATTGCCCAAAAAATCGTTGCGACGATGAACTCGACCGGGACACCTTCAATTTTTCTCCATGCCTCCGAAGCCATACACGGTGATCTTGGCATGGTACAACCCGACGACGTTGTGATCTGCATATCAAAAAGCGGGAATAGTCCCGAAATCAAGGCGCTTGTCCCGCTGCTCAAAAGGTTTGGAAATATTCTGATCGGAATGACCGGAAATGTGACATCGTTTCTTGCAAAAGGTTCCGATTATGTTTTGAATACGACTGTGGATGCCGAGTCGGATCCTATTAATCTGGCACCAACAAACAGTACCACGGCGCAGCTTGTAATGGGCGACGCACTCGCGGTCTGCCTGATGGAAATGCGCGGTTTCACGGCTGCCGATTTTGCGAAATACCATCCCGGTGGCGCTCTCGGCAAAAAATTACTGCTGCGTGTTGGCGATATGCTCGATCAATCGCACCGGCCGGCGGTTTCCCCGGATGAAGTAATCAAAAAAGTCATTTTTGAAATTTCCGAAAAACGGCTTGGCGTGACTGCGGTTGTCGATGACAATAAGGTAATCGGAATCATAACCGATGGCGATATCAGGCGCATGCTGAACGATCGTGACACATTTACCGATTTAACGGCAAAAGACATCATGACCAAAAATCCGAAGACGATCCAAATGACCGATATGGTCGTCAGCGCATTCAACATTCTCGAAGATTATAAGATCACGCAGCTCGTTGTTCTCGATAATACAGAATATAAAGGTGTTCTTCACCTTCACGACATCCTAAAAGAAGGCATTTTATAATGGCGAAAAGAGTTAAGAAGCATCCCGATGAAATGTCGTTCCTCGATCATCTTGAAGATTTACGATGGCTGCTCGTTCGAAGTACGATTGCAATACTTATTGTTGCTACCGGAGTATTTTTCATAAGCGGTTTCATTTTCGATACTGTACTATTTGGCCCAACGAAACCTGATTTTATCACTTATAAACTCTTTTGCGAATTGTCGCACCTGATCGGAAGTGCAGATGCATTTTGCGTGACCGAAATGGATTTCGTGATTCAAAATACTGCAATGCAAGGACAGATCACGATTTTGATTTGGACGTGCATCACTGCCGGATTCATCCTCGGATTTCCTTATATTTTATGGGAATTGTGGCGTTTTATCAGTCCGGCGCTCTATGAAAACGAACGCAAAAACGCAAAAATGTTCATTTCGGTCGCATCGCTGCTGTTTTTTATTGGCGTTTTGTTCGGCTATTTTGTAATAATTCCAATGTCGGTTAATTTCTTTGCGTCGTTTTCTGTCAGTGATGCGATCAAAAATGAATTCAACCTCGACTCCTATATGAGCATGCTCAAAACTTCGGTACTTGCATGCGGATTGTTTTTTGAGCTTCCGATAATCATCTATTTCCTTTCAAAACTCGGATTGGTGACTGCCGCATTTTTAAGAAAGTACCGTAAATATGCCATTGTGATCGTGTTGATCGTATCGGCAATCATCACGCCGCCGGATGTCGTAAGCCAGGTTATCGTTTCAATCCCGCTTTTAATAATTTATGAGATAAGCATCGGGATTTCGGCACTTGTAGGCAAGAAGAGCGAGGTGGATAAGGCACCAATTTAGTAATCTACTGCTATAGTGATGATTGTTTAATTGGTACATCTATAGTATAATTGTTTAATTAGTAAAATGGCTGATATAGTAAACGAATTCAACGAATACCGCTCGCGGATGAACGAAAAATTGCTGAGCGACAACAACAAAGTCATAAAACGCATTTTCAACCTCGATACCAACGCTTACGCGGAAGGTGCGCTGGATGTAAAGACAAAAGAGCTGCTCGGACTTGTAGCTTCTACGGTTTTACGATGTGACGACTGCGTGAAATACCATCTCGAAACGAGCCATAAAAACGGCGTCACCAAAGAGGAAATGATGGAAGCCATGGGCATCGCAACGCTTGTTGGCGGCACGATAGTTATTCCGCATCTGAGGCGGGCGTATGAATTTTGGGAAGCTTTGGAAAATGCTAATTTGAAAATGTAGCAATTTGGAAATTGTTGTAAGAGTGCATGTTGATTCTGACAACAATTTGTTAATTGCAAATCATTCTGAAAGAATAAGCCTTAATTTGCGGCCAAATCCAATTGACTACATTGGTACATTTATAAATTGTTACGTTGGTAAATTATTATGATCTTACGAGCAGAAAACCTCATCAAAACCTACAAAAAGCGAAGTGTCGTAAAAGGGATTTCGGTTGAAGTCAACCAAGGCGAAATCGTCGGACTTTTGGGTCCGAATGGTGCCGGAAAAACCACGTCTTTCTATATGATTGTGGGGTTGGTGAAACCCAATAGCGGAAACATCTATCTCGATGACATGAACATTACCGACTTTCCGATGTACAAACGTGCGCAGCACGGAATTGGTTATCTCGCACAGGAAGCCTCGGTTTTCAGGAAACTCAGCATCGAAGACAACATTCTCAGCGTACTGCAACTGACGAAACTTTCAAAAGCCGAACAGGAAGCAAAAATGGAATCCCTTATCGATGAGTTCAGTCTTGAACACATTCGGACAAACCGCGGGGACCTGCTTTCCGGTGGTGAACGGCGGCGTACTGAAATCGCGCGCGCTCTCGCGACTGATCCAAAATTCATTCTGCTTGATGAACCTTTCGCCGGTGTAGATCCCGTTGCGGTTGAAGACATTCAGCGAATCGTTGCCCAGCTTAAAAACAAAAACATCGGAATCCTGATAACCGATCACAACGTTCAGGAAACCCTTGCCATTACCGATAAGACCTATCTGATGTTTGAAGGCGGAATCCTAAAAGCCGGGGTTCCCGAAGAACTTGTTGAAGATGAAATGGTGCGCCGGGTTTATCTCGGACAAAATTTCGAACTCCGTAAGAAAAAGCTCGATTTTCAATAATTCATCGCTTTATCGTCAACGCGTCGAGCGCCTCTGCATTTCCGTTAAACACATTCAGGTCTACGTTGCCTTTGATTCCGTTGACAGTTCCTTTTTCTGTGAATTGCCAAAACAGCCAGTCTTTGTCAATACTTCCAACAAAGAAATTATAATTCGCAATCCAAAATTTGTACCCGGCAAACTCTTCCTTAAGAAAGTCGGCATAATACCGTTCGCCTGAATAAATTATCGGCTTGACCTTATAATGATTTTCGACGCGATTCAACCAGCGCCGCAAGCCCATTTTGAGGCTGTCGATCGATTGCGTTTCGGGAAGTTGTTCGATGTCGAGCACCGGAGGCAAATCGCCCGGACGAAGTTTTACCGTTTTGATAAAATTGTTAGCCTGCTCGATCGAATTTTCGTTGGGCCGATAATAATGATACGCGCCACACAGTAAATTTGAGTTTTTAGCCGCAAGCCAATTCTTTTGAAACTTTGCATCAACCTTATCCTTGCCCGCCGTCGCACGAATAAATACAAACTCGAATTGGTACGCATCAATCGAATCGACTTCAGCCCAGTTTATTTTCCCTTGATATTCGGAAACATCAAATCCGACCGCCATTCCGTCGTGCTTGACAAGAATCTGGATGTTTCGCAAATCTGCAAGCCTTTTGTCGGCTGCGGCATCGCGAAGCGCTTTATCGGATTTAAAACCGAGGTAATAGGCAAGTCCGTCGCGATAATAATACGAAAACGAGCCAATGAAGACCACGATTAAACCGATTATGACGAATTTTATATACGGATTCTTTTTGCCGCGCGCAACTTTTCGCCTCGCCGGAGATTTAGAAGCTCGGCGTTTCATTACGTTTTTCTGAAGCTATTGGCTATTGCCGATAAAACCACATACATCAAAATCGTCAGCGTCACGCCAAGATAGTCGAAGAACACCAAAAGAACCAGTGAAAGCGCAAGGAAAATGATTTGAAGCAGATTTTCCTTTAGTGTAAACTTTTTGACTTTCAGCGAAAACAACGGCAATTCGGCATTAAGTATAAAGGCGCTGAAGATTGTAACCGCAAGTAATACATACGGATTGACCAATAATTCAAGCATGGTAAGCGAATCGGTATTGGCCAAGACCAGCGGAAGGCTCAATATCAATAGCGCATTTGCAGGCGTTGGGAGACCGATGAACGAATCCGATTGACGCGTATCGATGTTGAATTTCGCGAGGCGGTAACACGAGCCAAGTGTAATCAGGAATCCGATATAGGGCACGAATGGATGCAGGTCATGTCCCGGAACGGTGTTCAACAACATTTTGTACATCACAACTCCCGGTACAACACCGCTGGTAACCATATCGGCAAGCGAATCCAATTGTACGCCAAGCGGGCCTGCAACCTTAAAAATCCGTGCGAAAAATCCGTCGAAGAAGTCAAAGAATATACCAAGGGCGACAAAGTAAAATGCCAAAACGAAATTTTCTTCAAACGCGAATACCAGCGCAATGCAACCGGACAATAAATTGAGTAATGTTATAAAATTTGGGACATGCCGTTTCACGCTCATTGTACTGTTGCTATTAGGTTTCCGACAAATTTAGCACAATAAGTTAAAGCACATTACGTTTTTAAGACAGATTTACCTGCATTTGCGATGCGCGCGGTATTGTGCCGACGGCTCAATTAAAATTTATACTTTTGCGACCTTAACGATCAGACTGGTTAAAAAAATTGCTTTGAAAAAAATTCCGCTGCTCATCCTTTTTTTCGTTACTACTTTCAGTTACTCCCAGGCAGTAAGGAAGTATTCGAACGAATTCATGAATATTGGCGTTGATGCGGCTGCACTCGGTATGTCGAATGCGGTGACGGCAAGTTCGTCGGATGTGAATTCGGGATACTGGAATCCGGCCGGTTTGATTGCAGTCGAGGACAAACAGGTGGCCGCAATGCATGCGAGTTATTTTGCAAACATTGCCCAATACGACTACGCCGCATTTGCGATGCCGATTGATGACCGCAGCGCCTGGGGAGTATCGGTTATTCGCTTTGGAGTGGATGACATATTGAATACCACTCAACTCATCGACGATCAGGGAAATATTGACTACAACCGCATCAGCCTTTTTTCTACCGCTGATTATGGCGTTACGTTTTCTTATGCACGCAAACTTCAGGTACCCGGATTTCAATATGGCGTGAACGCTAAGGTGATCCGACGCATCATTGGGGATTTTGCAAGTTCATGGGGATTTGGGTTCGACCTCGGACTGCAATTTGAACGCAACGATTGGAAATTTGGTTTGATGGTTCGCGACATTACGACCACGTATAACATTTGGGCAATCGACGAAGATGCTTATGCAGCGGTTCAGGATGCAATTGAAGGACAAAACCAGGAACTTCCCGAAGCAAGTGAAATTACTCTTCCGAAAGCCCAGTTCGGTGTTTCGAAATTATTCGAATTCCATAACGACATGACGCTTTTGACGGCGACCAACCTGAATGTGCGTTTCGAACAAACCAATGATATCATTTCAACCGAAATTGCAAGTATCGATCCGGCAATCGGATTTGAATTCGGATATACCGACCTGGTATTCGTACGCGCCGGCGTCGGAAATTTCCAAAACATCAAACAAATTGATGGAAGCGATAAAGTTGGTTTCCAGCCCAACATTGGTGTCGGATTCAAGTACAAAGGCATTCAGGTCGATTATGCGCTGACCGATTTGGGCGACCAAAGTGCGGCGCTGTATTCGAATATTTTTTCCCTGAAAGTCGATTTGTCGATTTTTAGATAGTGCGGCTAATTTCTGTAAATTGCACAAAATCTTCCGAATGAATCCCGTTCAAAAATTCCTTTTGTTTTTTACCCTTTCATTTTGTGCCATTTCCACGGGCCAATCAGTGAAACTGTCAGAAAATGCCGAAGTCAGTGTCCTTACATGCGGACTCGGAAATGAAATGTATTCCCTTTTTGGACATACTGCAATCCGAATATCCGATCCCGCGCAACATTTGGATGTAGTTTACAATTATGGAGCATTCGATTTCAATACGCCAAATTTTGTCGCGAAATTCTCTAAAGGCGATCTTCAGTATTTTGTAACATCCGATAGTTTTGAGGATTTCATGTATGCATATAATTATGAACAACGTTCGGTTTGGGAACAACAACTTGTGATGACACCATCGCAAAAGCAACAATTGCTTGATGAACTGAATGCGACGATGGCCTCCGAAAAACGGTTTTACACATATAAATTCATCGACCGCAACTGCACGACTATGGTAGCGGATTTGATCAATCGCATTCTGGGCAACGAAGTACTGACGAAAATAAAAAACACCGATCTAACGTATCGCGAAGTATTGTACCCGTATTTCGACAATCATTTTTATGAGCAGCTTGGCACGAGCATCATTTTTGGGACGAAAGTCGACCAAAAAGCAGAAAAGATCTTTCTTCCGATTGAGCTGCTTCAAAGCATCGAAGTAGCGCAAATCGACGGAAGTCCATTGATGAAACAGTCCAAAACATGGATGGAATATGAGGTCCCTAAACCATCCGGACGCTGGTGGAACAACCCGATCACGTATTTTGTGCTTGTGATGTTGGTTGTAGTCTCGAAAAGCCGGACGGTTACTGTGATTTATTGGCTCATTTTGGGTGCGATCGGGTTATTTTTTAGTGTTGCCGGACTATATTCTTACCACGGGGAGCTCGGATCGAATTACAATGCGTTGTTATTTAACCCTCTGCTTTTGTTGATGGCTTATTTTATGTTGCGTAAGAACAAGCGCGCAATTTACTACACATCAATTGTGCTTATCGCCTGCATCGCGATATATATAATCTGGATGCTGAATAAAATCCATTTGATTATTGTGCTTCCGGTTTTGGTCGCGCAGTTGGTATTGCTTGGACGCAGTATCATTGATTCGAAACCAACCGTGCAGTTGCGGCCCGCGTGAGGAATTGCTTCGCCTGTCGGGCATTAGCCTCGTACAGATAGACCGACACGAAGAAACGTCCGGATCAAAGTCGCATTAATCAGTAGTTTAAAATTCTATTAGCGAGGTCTAACCTCCAAAGCGAAGCGTGTCTGTAGCGAAGCGTGACTAAACTACTGTCCGCGGTAAAACAAAATCGTACTGAATGTTTTTACAATAATGTTGGTATCGAGGAAGATACTGCGGTGTTTGATGTAGTACAAATCGTACTGCAGTTTTATGAGGCTGTCATCGAGCGTTTCCCCATACGAGTAGTTCACCTGCGCCCATCCGGTTAGTCCGGGTTTTACGACGTGGCGCGTTTCATAGAACGGCATTACATCGGCGATTTCCCTGACGAAAACCGGGCGTTCCGGCCGCGGACCGATAACAGCCATTTCGCCTTTTAAGACATTGTAGAACTGTGGGAATTCATCGAGCCTCGTGCGCCGCAGAATTTTCCCGAAAGGCGTTACCCGTACATCGTTTGTCGTCGTGAATACCGCTCCGTTGAACTCGGCGTTGCGAATCATCGTACGGAATTTCAATATGTTGAATACCACGCCATTCTTTCCGACACGCTCCTGCGTATAAAACAATTTTCCACGATTACCGATTGCGTTGCCAATCAATATCAGTGGAAGCAACAGCAGTCCGAACAGCAACCCTAAAATCGATACGATCACTTCAAGTATACGGACAACGAACAGGTACAGGTGATTTTGGTTGCTTCGGCTGAATGGAAAATACCGATAAAAATCGCGCGCCACATACTGAACCGGAATCCGTTGCGTAATGGCCTCGTAAACCTGGGTATATTCGCGAATGATATATCCGTTTTCAAGCAAATGAATCAATTGGTTATACAGATTTACCGTGATGCCATCTGTTTTTTGCGAAGCGATAACAATTTCTGAAACCGAATTTTCGCGAACAAACTGCTCAAGGTTATCGATATCGATGTTCGTTACATAGTCGCCGGTAAATTTAACGGCATTGCTGTCGGAGTTCACAAACCCCATCACTTTGTAATGCGGATCTACATTTTCGAGACCTTTTGCGAGTTCTTCAACCTGCTCCCTATCGCATATCAGAATCACTTTTTTCACAAACCGCTGTGATGCAAAATAACGCACATATATCATCCGCCATATAAAAAGAGAGGCGATGACTGCAAGATAAAAGAACAAAATTTGCATACGGTTTGAGGGCAGAACCGGCGTAAATATCGGTGTCAGCAAATAGGCAAGAACCGTTGTCGATGCTGTTAGTATGATGCTTTTTATACTTTGGAACTCATTGCTTGCGACCTGGAGATTGTACATTTCAAAAACGGTCCCAATGACAGTTATATATAATCCAAGTACGATTGTCCAGTAAAAGTTTGACGATGAGATATTAAAGTAATCGAAGTTGAAAATCTTCCCGATGAGGAATAAAGCTACAAGCACCCAAAGGACATCGAATATTCGAAGCAGGATTTTTCTTTCAGATATTTCGAAATGTATCTTTTTATTCTGAACCATTGGTTTTGGAAAGTTGCGCAATTTAGCAAAAACCGCATTGCTATTGCAATAAAGCAAGCCATTTGTGCTTCACTGCATTCCAGTCGTATTCTGCGGCCTTGGTCCGCGCGTTTTTTATTATGTGTTGGCGAAGCTCATCATCCGTAAGCACTCGTTCAACAGCGGCCGCCATCGCTTGTGCATTATCGTTCTCAACGAGCAACGCGGTTACTTCATCTTTTAGCAGAAATGGGATTCCGCCAACATTCGTAGAAACAATCGGCAGTCCGAGTGCCATTGCCTCGATCAGGCTCACAGGCATGTTATCGGAACGGGTCGTATTGATAAAAATATCGAACCCGACCGAAAGCGCCAGCCACTCCCCTTTTTCAAGTTTACCTTTAAAATCGACGTTGATGCCGAGTTCAGCTGCCTGCTTTTTAAGTTCAGGAAGAAGGTTTTCCTTATCGGGACCGACCATGCAGAGTGTGACATCCGGATATTTTTGCTTAAGGATCTTCACGACTTTGAGTGCCATCGGGCAATTATAAATTTTTGCAAGCGACCGCACCCACAACAACCGGGGCGCGACGGTCGGGCGTTCGTGAAACGGATACGATCGGATCTCGATCGAGTTCGGTATGTAGGTCAGGTTCGATACACCCGCATCGGCGAAAGCGGCAAGTAAGTAATGCGATGGCGTGACGTTTTTATAAGAGTTGTTGAAGATCAGCGAACAGAAATACGGATGGGACTGCAATCGTTCGGGCAAATTTCCTCCGTGAAGGATGGGTATGTATTTACGGTTAAAGAGCCTGCATAACTGCGATACAAGCAGTGACGACCAAAAATTAAGCGCACTGTAAGTATCGATGATCACATAATCGGCCTTTTGCGAAAATTTCAAAGTCGTAATGAGCATGTCGATCAGCCGCAGCGCCTGATTTCGTTTTGAGGACGCATAATGCACCTCATATCCTTCGCCGCTCAGCAAAGGACCGAGCGTTTCGATAGTCGTCACATTGAAACCGTGTCCTGACAGCTTATTTCCGATGTACAATATTCTCTTCATTGGGAACGACTTTTAAAAGCGATAATGCATATACGAAAGCCGGCGCAGCCATTCGAATTGCGGTATGGTTAATTGTGAGCAGCCAAAAAACGATGAATGCTACCAGATACAAATGACCTTTATTTTCTAAATAAAGTGCCAAAGGCGTTATCAACAAAATCAGCAGCGCGATGATGCCCAACATACCATGTTCGGCCATCATTCGTGTTATCTCATTATGCGATACGATCAACTCGCCCGTTTGCTCCTTGCGTATTTCAGCACCTTGCGCCACACCGACACCAAATATAGGATTTTGCAAAAAATATTCAATTTCGGTTGTGGCAATGAATTCCCTTCCTGTAAATTGATCTTTCTTTTCCCTTCCCAAAGCGTCCTCATTGGAGTACCGCTTTTCTATCAGTCCGCCGGTTTGCAAAGAAGAATAGCTCCATATTCCTATCAGTGCAACAACCAAAGGGATAAATATATAATTTAATTTGGTTTTACCGGTGCCACTGGCTCTAATATATGTGAACACAAACAATACCACCAACATCGCAAACCCAGTTATCATTCCGCCTCGGGAAAATGTCACCAAACCTCTGTAAGTAATAATCAGTCCGAGTGCAAGATTCACCAACAGCACAATATTTGCTTTGGTTGTAAACAAAATCCTGGAAAACATTATAAACATTCCCAGTCCGAGTATCGTTGCAACCTGATTCGGGCCGTAGCCTGCAGAAGTTTCAAAATTTGAATTGGTCGATGTAATGACCTCACGAACATTTGGCGTGTAAAGTATCAGATAGATGACCATGCTCACAATTGGAAGCACCATCCACAATAATAACGTATTAAGCCGCTTAAACGAGATCTGCCTGCTATAACAATACAATGCCGCGATGCCGAGCGCAAGTTCACCTGAAATGTTGAAGGAGATGATTTTCCGCATGCTCCGTTCAAGATGAAAAGTCTGCGTTGCAAGCACCAATCCCGGAACGAGCAATAAAAGGAATATCCAGTATGGGACTGCACGGCTAGAAAATCCCTGGTAGTACATTCCCACGAGCATAAAAATAATGATCGCGTATTTCGAGAATTCATAGATCGGATTACCGCCGGTCATTCGCAAGAAGGCCTCGCTCCCAACGATATACGCACAAACCAATAATACTTCATGGTTACGATTTTGCCTGATAACCACGAAAAGAAGTCCGCCAGCGAGAATCACTGCTGTGTAAAGTTTGGACAATGCGGGAAATAGATATATCACCACGCCCAACAATATGTGAAGCAGCGCTAAAAACAAATATGATATATCGTCTTTTGTCATTTTATAGTTTTCCGATCCACGAAATGTAGTTGTCGATGACCACCTCATCCAAATAATTTTCACGAACGGTTTCCGAAAGGCCATTGCCTATTCCGGTCCGTAGCGATTCATTTGTCAACACTGCAACCAGTGCTGTTTCAAATGCATCAATATCATTGCTTGGAACAATCATTCCGTTTTCAGCGTTTCGAATAATATTTGGGATTTCACCAACGGCAGTCACAACAACCGCTTTTTGTGCCCTGCCCGCTTCGAGCAATGAAATTGGCAGGCCTTCCGAAATCGATGTAAGCACAAAAACATCACATTGATCGATCAGGGCGACCGCATCATTCCGCGAACCGTAAAAATACACGTTATCACTTAAATTGTCTGTTTCAACCTTGTTTTTAATCTGCGCCGAATAGGAATCGTTAAAATCTTTGCCAACGATATGAAATGTCCATTCGGGATGCATGGTCCGAATACGTGCTGCGACTTCAAGAAGCATCATGTGATTCTTTTGGGGACGCAGATTGGCAAGGCATAAAATTCTTTTACCCGGCCTTCCTTTTAAATTTGCCGATACAGGTTCATCGCGTTTCGAGGGAACAAAATTGGGTAAGTAAATAACGTTCGAGCAATGAAGCGTTTGGAGCGCCCACTGCTGTAGCTTATAATTTACTGAAATGATTCCGCTGAAAAATTTTGAAAAGGATTTTAAAATTCCCGCTTTCCGCTCGTCCAACCGGTCGCTCATGCCGTAATGATCGTGCCAGATGACGTGCATTTTTGGCAACATCCATCCAATCAATACCGCAATGAAATAAGAACTGCTGTGTGCATGCAGGATGTTGATTCGATTGACTTTACAATACTGGTACAATCGCCACAGCGCCGAAAAATCGATTACATTCTTCTTTCTCAGGTACAGATAGCCGACACCCGGATTTATCTCAGATTTCAACAATCCTTCGCCACGGGTTGCTATCAATCCGCTAAAGCCGATTTTGCCTTCGAGCGCGTTTGCGTAACTCACCGCCATGCGTTCGGCGCCTCCGCCTTCAAGGGAATCGATTATTTGTGTAATCCGAAGCATCAATTGAGCCAATTTAATAAATCGACATAGTTGATTTTTAGTGACCGCCTGATATTGAATTTTTTTTCACCTTCAGTTCTGCGCGTTCCGTCGTATACACTGTAAAACGAATCGCCCACAGGCTGAACGTCATAATGGTGCATTCCCCACGAAAATGCGGGTATGTCCTTCTGGCCTTCAAGAAATTTATCTGTAACCTTTTTTAACTGAATGTCACCTTCGTCGAACACAAACTCATAAATCGAAATATAATGACCATAACCCCGCTGCGAATTTTGCATCGGCAGGTAAAGTTTTTTATTGTGCGAAAAAATCCTTCCGCCGGGCCGTGCTTCAGAACCCCTGAGAATGGTTTTCACGGGCTTCCATTCGTCGTGAAGGCCATCAGATTTATATAATTTGAGTACAAGCTCATCATCCGACGCCACCATTATATTTAAAGTATCGGAAAGATAAATGCTTGGGTCTTTCATCCTCACATTTTTGACAAGCGTATCGTAAACTTTCCACCCAAATGGAAACCGCTCAGCCTTATACAGCAGAATATTGTCTGCGTTTTTGGTTTCCGGCAACATATAATGCGATCCTTGATGTTTAAAGACCTGCGGATATGATAAATGAAAATCCTCATCAAGGACTTTACCTTTATACTTGTACGCTTTGCCGTCGGCCGATGTCATAACGCTAATGTTGGCGCCAACCGAATTTTCGATAACATGTTCAAAAAACAGATAAAACGTATCCTTTTCATGGAGAAAAAAAGGATCGGCAAGCAACTTCGAGCCTTTCTCATCTTTTTCCAGGTCGGATACTTCATAAATGTTTTGATCGCTGATTTGAACAGTATCCATTACATTTTCTGAGAATCCATAACCAATTGACCAGTTTCCGGGGACTTCGGTAAAGAATGGCACTCGATGATTGAGGAATAATATCGCCAACAATCCGACAATAAATAACCCTAAAATTATCTTTTTTAGCATAGAAGCTTTTGTATTTCGTGGTCAAACTTTTCGATTGTGAACCCTTGCGACCATTGCTGTGCCTGAACCGACATTGTACGATATTTGTTTTCGTTGGCCAGCAGTTCCGTCATCATGGCAACATCGTTAACCAAATTGGTCTCGAGCAACATTCCGCGTGTTCCGTGCCCAAGCATTTCGGCGACGCAAGATACATTACTCACCAAAGGTACACAACCCCAAAACATTGCCTCGGCGACAGCTTTTGGCCATCCTTCGCTTTTTGAGGCCAAAATTGCAAAATGACTGGCACGATAGGCCGAAGTCACCGCTTCTTTATCACGGTTTCCATGTAACTGAACAGTGCGCTCAAGATTGTGGTTTTTAACATATGCCTCGATCCTCTCGCGTTCGGGGCCTTCACCATAAAAATCCAACCGGATATCTTTTGTATGTTTAGCGAGTTCTTCAATAAGTTTTACTGCATACAGCGGTCGTTTTCCAGATGAAAGCGTTCCAACGAAAATGAACCGTATAGCCGAATCGAACGATCTGGGCGCGATGGCAATTTTATCGGAATCACTATAGGATGCCGTAAAAAATGGTTTGATATTCATCGAACTGCCGCTCCATGTCCCATAAGCCAGCACCGTTATATTCCTGCTCAAAAAAGTATTTCCAAGAATGTATTTTTGCAACCGATAGGTAAACGGCTGTTTCGCTGCGGGATCCCAATTTCCCGCATATTTCACCGTTTTTTTCTTTTTCGGGAAAAATATTTGTGCAATGCAGCCTACGAGTCCCATGTTTCCGGGACACCGCAGATGAATGTGATCGGCCGAGCGCATTGTGCGGAATACCGTATGGAAAATTCCGGGAAGCGCGACAATCGATTTTAGTATCGATCGGAAGCCTTTAATGTCAAAACTTTTAACAGGAACAAATGTGATTTCGGGGTGATCGTAACAGGATTCAATTGCGGTCTGCCGCGTTAATTCCATCGGCGCTACTATCGTTACCTGATCAACATATTTTGTCCAGATATTCATCTCACGCACATAGGGCGCGTATGCGAAGTAGCCGTCGTCCGTTTTTCCGTGGCTGACATGCGTAATGATGGCAAATTTCATTCTCGTGGTTTTTTGAAAAGCAGGCTGAACCATCCGGCAATCCTGCCGACAGCTTCAGTGAACGATTCGGTTCGCGAAGATGTTGAAATACTATTTCCAAACCGAAGAGCTGCCAATAGCAATGTCGTGCTGTGCCATTTTAATCTGTCGCCAACCGTGGGATACTTATTTTTAACACGCCAGACATACCATCCGTTACGCACCACCATCTTTCCATATTCAAGCTGATTTGGCCTGCCCGATGCGGCATGGTAATGTGCTACCCGTGCAGCGGTATTTACATATAATTTTCCGGTTTTTGCGACACGGATACAGAAATCGGCATCTTCATATAGTCCATAACCCTCAAAATACGTTGAGAACCGGTGCTCCTTAAATACAGATGCTTTAAAAGATGATACTCCGCCCATCAATTGTTCGGCTTCATAGACCTTGCCCGACGGAGGTAAAAACGCAATGCTTCGTCCATGTGAAAATGACGGGGAGAATCCCGGTGCCATTGTAGCGTCGAGACCGAGTTTTTTACGAATCCTAAAACGTGCCGGCTCATCCCTTTCCCAGCCGTCGAATGAAAATTTCGACACTTGGCCCGATGGCTCGCCGGTAAACGTCCAATCTGTCTCATTCACAATATATCCTCCCACACCCAACGCATCCCGGTGTGAGTCATAAGTTGCTATCAGTTTCTCGAAATAATCGGGTTCGGTTATGATATCGTCATCGAGGAAGCAAATGTAATCGGTTCCCGCGTCGGCATTCGCTATTCCGAAATTACGCTGTCTCGTGAGTCCGCGATGGTTTTCATCAACGAGAAAATACTTCAAATTCCGGTAATTCCGATTGGTTACTGCTAACTGTGATTCGTTTGTGGGCGATGAATCAACGATGATTATTTCGTTTGGATACAATGTCTGCGCAACAATCGAATCAAGAAGCTTGATTATTGGGACCGGTCGTTTATATGTGCAGACAATTAAAGTAAAACTCATTTTAAATCGGTGAAATAATCTGCGAATGTAAGAAAGTATGCTTCACGGGTTAGCCAATCAGACCAAAGTTCGCGGTTGTTTTTTTGCATTAGTTCAAAATTGCCGGCAGTTATTGCGCCGTGAAATTGTACAAGTTTCGCGATGTAATCGGATTCTGTTGCAATGACACAATGCTTATTCCAGTCAATTTTACCTGATAAAGGTAATCTGTTGTCGGTTGCGATCAACAGCGGTATTCGTCCCATTGCAATCGTCTCAAAAAACCGGACTGAAAAATTTCCGCTGCCACGAACACAGAGCGTATACGGATTATTGGCTATATTTTGGAGGAATTCAAGTTCGGTTCGTTTTCTGTCTTGCGTTGTAATGGCGCCTGCGCGGTATTTTTTACGCAGAATGAAATCGGTTTTTATCTGCTTTTCCTTTGCAAGTTTGGAAAGCAACCTATATCTTACGATGCTGGAAGGAAAAAATCCCTGGTGGTCGTCACGACGAATATGTAGGACGCGCTGTGCCGTCTGCTTTGCATAAATGATGAGTTCTTTAAGGAATTTAAGCCACGAACCGTCGGCGTTCCCAACAAATCCAATTTGTGGCAGACTGGATTTAGGGATTGCAAAAAAATCGGACTGTAGCGTTTTATAAGGATCCTGAATGAATGAGGGCAGAATAAAGGTATTATCGTCAAGTTTGCTATCAAAACCGCCGAGCCGAAACGTATAGACATCCTTGCTGATTGTAATACCGAAATCACCATCGGAATACAGCCAAACCTTTTTCCCTTTTGCAACCGCTGTGTCGATAAACTTATATAATTCGGCACTTTTTCCAACTTTGAAATAATAGCTTATTCCCACAGGAACGATCGCAATGTCGGCCTCCTGAAGCGTCGCGACGATCTGATACCGGTCGATTACATTTTGATTCGGTTTATAAAACAAATCGAACAGCAACGGGAAAATGTTGCGTCGGTGCTCGGGCGTCAGGTAATTGTGATCAGTGAAAATTTTCAGCATTTTTTCTTCAATTCTAGTGCCCAGTACAGGCTCCGTTCCCATTGGTGTTCCATCGTCCTGTAACTCGACACGGGATTCCATTTTTTGCGATTTTTGTAATTTTTCAAAAAATGCAAAACTTTGGATGCGTTCAGTTG
>JAEYZX010000202.1 GCA_023427845.1 Bacteroidota bacterium | reverse complement strand
AGATAATGAAGTAGAGGAGCAGGAAAATAAGGCGGCCGATGTAGAACAATCGTCCATGCCGAATGATGTACCGCCAACCGTAATGCCGCCCGATGTTGCACCCGAGCTTGAAGTTGCGAAAGCATCGGCCGAAGACCATGATTCACGAAAAGCCGATTTTTTAGACAAAGACAAAGATCCGCATACCAAAAAGGAAGATTTGTTCATTCCGTCTTTTGAACTTGCATTCGATCCAAAAGTCGATGAAGCCGAAACAGCAGCATCACCACAGTTTTCGTTTGATGACCTTCTTGGTAAAGATTATGCCGATCCGGTTTTCGTTACGCCCGAACAGGAAAAGTCGGAAAAGAAATTCAGCGATTATACGTACAAGGATGCCGAAACCATCAAATCCGAATCGAAATCCGTTTCATTAAATGACCGTTTGTCAAAAGGAATTACGATCGGTTTGAACGATCGCATCGCATTCATCAAACATCTGTTCGCCAATAGCAGCGAAGACTACAACCGTGTTTTATCTCAACTGATGACTTTCAGCACGTATGACGAAGCAAAAAACTTCATTGACGAAATGGTGAAACCCGATTACAACGACTGGGCAGGAAAAGAAGAATATGCCAGCAGGTTTATGGATATCATAGAAAAACGGTTTTCCTAATCGGTTCGGCCGAATTATTTAATATGTCCAAACTTTTCATCGTTCCAACTCCCATAGGCAACCTCGAGGATATGACGTTTCGTGCGATTCGAATTTTGAAGGAAGCCGACCTTATCCTTGCCGAGGATACGCGCACCAGCGGAAAGCTCCTCAAACATTTCGAAATCGGTACGCACATGCACAGCCATCACATGCACAACGAGCATAAAACGGTTGAGAATGTGATATCGCGACTAAAATCGGGGGAAACGATTGCATTGATTTCCGATGCCGGAACACCTGCGATTTCCGATCCGGGATTCCTATTGGTTCGCGCCTGTGTCGAGAACGGAATCGATGTGGAATGTCTTCCTGGAGCAACTGCTTTCGTCCCGGCGCTTGTAAACAGTGGTTTGCCGAATGATAAATTTGTCTTCGAAGGTTTTTTACCGGATAAAAAAGGAAGGCAAACCCGTTTCCTTGCACTAGCCGAAGAAACCCGGACGATGATCTTATATGTGTCACCACACAAGCTCGTCAAAACGCTTTCTGAATTCATAACGTATTTTGGCGAAGACCGGCCCGTTTGTGTTTGCCGCGAACTCTCGAAACTACACGAAGAAAATGTACGCGGCACCGCCAAAGAAGTGCTTGCGCATTTCGAAAAGACAGCGCCTCGTGGCGAAATCGTAGTTGTCGTCGGCGGAAAAATTGCCCTGAAACAAAAAAGGGAATAGTTCGTTTTTTATAATCCGAATTTTATATTTTTGCAGCATATACGCCTGTAGTTCAATTCGATACCATACAAAATTATGCGCTGGACAATCAAACCCACCCCCGATCCGGAAAAAGTAAGGCAGCTCGCCGAAGCTTTAAACATAGAAAATTTTATCGCAGCACTTTTAATTCAGCGTGGCATTGAAACGTTTGAAGATGCCCGGCTTTTCTTCCGGCCAACATTGGAAGACCTGCATGATCCGTACCTGATGAAGGATATGGACAAAGCGGTTTGCCGGATAGAATCGGCTATTCAAAATGGTGAAAATATCCTGGTGTTCGGCGATTATGATGTTGATGGCACAACAGCTGTTTCACTTGTTTCATCGTATTTGCGAACGTTTTATCCAAATGTGGCGACCTATATTCCCGATCGCTATAATGAAGGTTACGGTGTTTCGTTTCAGGGAATAGATTATGCCGACGACAACGGTTGCTCGCTGATTATCGCACTCGATTGCGGAATAAAATCAATCGACCATGTAGAATACGCAAAATCAAAAAACATTGATTTTATCATCTGTGATCACCACCGGCCCGGCGATTCGCTTCCCGATGCCGTTGCGGTACTCGATCCCAAAAGAAGCGATTGCTCGTATCCTTACGACGAGCTCTGCGGCTGCGGAATTGGGTTCAAACTGATTCAGGCACTCGGTAAAAACAGAGGTGAAACGATCAATGATTTGGTGCCATATCTCGATCTTGTTGCCACCGCAATCGCGGCCGACATTGTTCCGATGACCGGGGAAAACCGCACGCTTGCAAAATTCGGGCTTGAAGTCATCAATTCGAATCCGCGTCCGGGAATCAAGGCGCTGATCGCTCAGGTTAAGAAAAAACAACTCGACATATCCGATGTCGTTTTTATAATCGCCCCGCGGATCAATGCCGCAGGCCGAATCAAACACGGGAATTGCGCAGTCGAACTTTTAACCGAATTCGATTTTGACCAGGCGGCGCAGTTCGCATCGGAAATTGAAAAATACAATGCCGATCGCAAAGACCTCGACAAAAAAATCACCAAGGAAGCGTTGCTTCAAATCGAAATCAACAACGAACACGACCGCTATACAACTGTGGTTTTTAAGGACGATTGGCATAAAGGCGTAATCGGGATTGTGGCTTCCCGGCTCATTGAAACATACTATCGACCCACGTTGGTGTTTACAAAAAGTGGCGATAAATATGCGGCATCGGCACGGTCGGTGCACGGTTTTGATGTTTACAACGCGCTCGATTCGTGCGCCGAACATCTTGAGCAGTTTGGTGGCCATATGTATGCGGCCGGACTCACATTAAAAGAAGAAAACTATCAGAAGTTCAAGGATGCATTTGAAAATTGCGTCCAAAAATCGATTCATCCCGATCATCGAACGCCCGAAATCACAATCGATGCTGAGCTTGAATTTGAAAATATCACGCCAAAATTAATCCGGATACTCAAGCAATTCGAACCATTCGGCCCGATGAACATGACGCCGGTCTTTATGTCCAGGAACGTAAAAGACACCGGATTCGCAAAAACACTCGGCAACGATAACGAACATCTAAAGTTGTATGTAAAGCAGCACAATACGGGCGGAGTGGGCGCAATTGGATTTGGATTGGGGAAGAAGATTGCTATCGCCAAAAATCAAAAACCCTTTGAAATCGCGTATTGCATTGATGAAAACGAATGGAATGGTACAGTTTCAACGCAGTTACGGCTGAAAGACATTAGGGAGTAGTTTGGCGTGACCCCTTGGCCAACGCTGATCCTGCCGCGGGGTCGTGCTGTACGCTCTATCTTTCGGGCGCTTGCTTCGGCCTGTCCGGCTCGCTGCGCGCCCAAAAGGATGCCGCTTCCATCACTCACGCAGTAGCGCAGTTCAATCGTAATTCCTGAGTTCGAATGATGTACCGTCGAAAACCCCG
The DNA here is from genome assembly GCA_023427845.1 of Bacteroidota bacterium. Taxonomy (GTDB): domain Bacteria; phylum Bacteroidota; class Bacteroidia; order Flavobacteriales; family Flavobacteriaceae; genus Flavobacterium. The sequence goes on along the minus strand of JAEYZX010000202.1, from coordinate 2,160 downwards.
TAGGTAAAATACGAAATCCAGTCGCCGAGATTTATGTATTCGGATTTGTCACCAACCTTAATCCGCATTGGCAAATGGCGATGCCCGAAGATGAAATAATCGTAATGCTTGGTTTCAAGTTTGCGTTTCGAATATTGTACGAGCCATTCCTTTTCTTCGCCAAGAAAACGCACATCCTCATCCCCTGAAATCAGCTTGTTCTTAACCGACAGATATTGCGCGAGCTTAACGCCCAAATCGGGATGCAGCCATCTGAAAAGCCATTTCGAAAACGGATTTTTAAACACTTTTTTCATCCGTTTGTAGCCTTTGTCGCCTGGCCCGAGTCCGTCGCCATGACCAATAAGGAAAAGCTTGTCGTTGAAGTTAAATTCTTTCGTGGTGTGATAAACCGGTATGTTGAGTTCCTTTTCAAAATAATCGCTCATCCATAGATCGTGGTTCCCGACAAAAAAGTAGATCGGGATTCCGCTGTCGCGAATTTCGGCAAGCTTCCCTAAAACGCGAACAAAACCACGCGGTACGACCGTTCTATATTCAAACCAAAAATCGAAAAGATCACCCAAAAGGAAAATCGCCGCTGCATCGCGTTTGACTTCATCGAGCCACGCGACGAATTTCTGTTCGCGCGGAAAACTCAACTCGGGTGTCGGTGCACCCAAATGCTGATCCGACGCAAAATAAATTTTCTTGTTTGGAGGAAGGTGCATAATTATAGGTTATCGCTCGCATACCATTCGGCGAACGATGTTTCGGTTTCCTGCAGTTTAAGCGAGTGAAGCACAATGTTTTCAGGCAGTCGCGATTGGATTCGTTCTGCAAAATCAATCACCATATTTTCGCTTGTAGGCTGGTATTTAACCAGTATCACATCGTGCCCGCGATTCGCAAGTTCATGTGCGAGCTCGATATGCGGGGTAGTTTCGTTGAAGACAGTCGCATGATCAAAGCGATCAACAATTTCCTCTTTTACGATTTTCTTCAAATCCGAAAAATCGATTACCATTCCGTATTTCACGTTTGCCCGGTCTTCGCTTGGTTTCCCGATAACAGTCACCGAAAGTTTGTAGCTGTGTCCGTGTACGTTTTTGCACGCACCGTCATAACCATAAAGGGCATGCCCGGTTTCGAAATTGAATTGCTTGGTAATCCTGATGTTGCTCATCGCAAATGTTTCGGCAAAAATACGGATTATTATTTTAGGTCTAATAGTCTAAAGGCGCGGCGGTCTGTAATCTGTCAGTGCAGCGGTCTGTTGTCTAGTAGCAGCGGTCTGTCTCGTCTATTTTCTAAATTGCTTCAAGGCTTTTTTAGTAAAATCGGATAAAACCAAATTTCCCGAGATTGCAGCACGTTCGTAAAGTAAATTTCCCCAATGCTCGGTGCCTTGCCAAAGCGCTTTTTTTATTTCGGATAATGCATCCGGATTATATTTCGCCAGTCGGTCAACAAAATTTCCGATCGCAAAATCAAGGTCATCAACCGACTCAAAGATTTCGGCATAAAGTCCCTTTTCTTTTGCCCATTGCGCATCTTTCCACTCGTGCGCTGCAAGTGTCAGCTCAGTCAGTGCGGAAACACCAATTTTGCGTTCAACCGCTGGCGCGATCACAAAAGGTCCGATTCCGATTGCAAGTTCTGATAATTTGACTGAAGCCGAATGGGTCGCAAATGCATAATCGCATGCCGCAGCCAAACCAACACCACCTCCCACTACTTTCCCGTGAACGCGGCCGATGATCAGTTTTGAACATTTCCGCATCGCATTGATCACATTTGCGAAACCTGAAAAAAATCGTGAACCCTCGTCGAGATTTGTAACCGCCAGAAGCTCATCAAAAGATGCGCCAGCGCAAAACGCACCTGTACCGCGGCTCATTAAAATGATCACAGATACATCATTATTGTGGCCCAGGCTGTTTATTTCATCAGTCAATTTTTGAAGTAAGGTGGATGGAAACGAATTTCCCGCAGGGTGTGCAAATTCTATACGTGCAATTTTATCAGTAATTATGGTGGTCAGGTTCCCGTCGTGGCTCATACTTTAATTTTTTTATAAAGTTACACTTTTTGCCAAATCTACTTTTGTATGTTCATGAAAATACTATCTTTGCGACGTTCTGGGGGATTAGCTCATTTGGCTAGAGCGCTTGCCTGGCA
>JAEYZX010000182.1 GCA_023427845.1 Bacteroidota bacterium | reverse complement strand
CCAGAACATCACGACCGATATCGACGACAAAGCAGGTTCGATAATCGAGTTGTCGCTTAAGGGCACCAACAAAGCCCGAATGGTCGATTATCTGAATACTACGGTGCAGACGCTGATAAAAGCACATCTCGAACGCAAAAATCAATTTGCCAAAAACACAATTCGGTTTATCGACAGCACACTTGCCGCAACCGAAAACCAGTTTAAGGAGTCGGAGCAGGAGATCCGTGATTTTTCGCAGGATAAAAACATGTATCAGCTTGAAAACGACGGAGGTGAATTTTCGAAACGTATCCAGGATTACGATGCTCAAAAAGATCAGATCACCAGGCGTATCGCGTACCTGAATTCACTTCGGAACTATTTGATTAAAAGTGTCGATTTTTCGAGGCTTCCCGCGCCGTCGGTAGCAGGGATCGACGATCCGAACATTACGGTAAACGTTTCAAAACTGATCGCATTGTCAACCCAACGGTCTGAGATGGCTTATGCCGTGAAGAGCGAAAAGGTTTTCCGGGATTTCGATGTCCAGATCGAAGCGCTTAAACAGGTACTTTTGGAAAATATTGCCACTGCGAAAGCCGGAGTCGAATATGAACTGGCGATGGTCATGAGCAGGATCAACCAAATGGAAGGCACGCTTCAGAAGTTGCCGGAAGAAAAGCAGGAGTACATCAGGATTAAGCGAAAGTACGACCTTCACGAAAACATCATCAATTCGTTTCTCGCAAAACGCAATGAAGCCGATATTGTGCGTGCCGCAAACTTATCCGACATTCATTTTATCGATACCGCCAAAGATACAGGCGGTGGGTTGATCGGCCCGAACACTCAAGTGAACTACATCCTTGCATTTTTCCTCGGGTTGTTGATTCCGCTTGTGTTCATATTGATCAAATTCTTTATGGAGAATGCGATATTGAATACAGACGATATCACTAAACTTACCCGTATTCCGATTATTGGCGTCATTGGCGTCAAACATGGTTCCGGAAATTTGTCGGTGCTCGAGAAACCGAAGTCGGCGTTGGCTGAATCTTTCCGTTCCATCCGATCTTCATTACAGTTCCTTTACAAGAAAAATCATATCGAAGGTTCGAAAACCCTGATGATAACATCGTCGATAAGCGGCGAAGGAAAGACATTTTGCACAATGAACATCGCGACCGTTTTTGCGATGAGCGAAAAGAAAACCATTATCGTCGGACTCGATTTGAGGAAGCCTAAGATTTTTGACGATTTCAATATCAAGAACGACATCGGTGTCGTAAATTATCTGATAGGTCAAAAACCGATGAACGAGATCATCCAGAAAACCCATATTCCGTATCTTGACGTGGTGACTTCAGGTCCGATTCCGCCAAATCCTTCAGAGCTCATCATTAGCGAAAGCATGAGGGAATTTATCGAAACCTTGAAAGCCGAATACGATTATATCGTTTTGGATACGCCGCCGGTCGGATTGGTGTCTGATGCGGTCGAGCTTGCGCAATATGCCGATGTCACACTTTATATCATGAGGCAGAACTATACCAAAAAAGATATGGTGATGCTTTTGAATAACAGGTTCAAACGTGGTGAGCTGAACAACATCAGCATTGTATTCAACGGTTATCAAAACAAGGCGAAGTACGGTTCCGGTTATGGTTACGGATATGGCTACAGCTATGCAAATTATTCACAAGGCTACCATGAAGATGAAAGGCCGGCGAATATTTTCCGCAGAGTGTTCAGCAAATTCTTCAGTTCACGTTCAAAGGATTAAACGATACAGATGACACAAAACAGCAACATATTGATTACCGGTGGGGCCGGATTTATCGGATCGAACCTTTGCGAATATTTCGTTTCGAAAGGACACCGGGTCGTATGCCTGGATAATTTTGCGACAGGCCATCGCCACAATATTGCGCATTTGTTCAATAACGATAAATTTACGCTTATCGAAGGTGATATCCGGAGTGCGGCCGATTGCGAAAAGGCGGTTTCAGGAATGGATTACGTACTTCATCAGGCAGCTTTGGGATCGGTACCGCGTTCAATTAATGATCCTGTGACCAGCAATGATGTCAATGTTTCAGGTTTTCTGAATATGCTGGTTGCCTCGCGCGATGCGAAGATTAAACGGTTTATTTATGCCGCGAGCTCGTCAACCTATGGCGATTCGGAATCTTTGCCAAAAATCGAAGATAAAATCGGTAAGCCGCTTTCTCCGTACGCGATTACCAAATATGTGAATGAACTGTATGCCGAGATTTTCAGCAACACCTACGGGTTGGAGACCATCGGTCTGCGTTATTTCAACGTATTTGGGCGAAAGCAGGATCCAAACGGCGCGTATGCTGCGGTTATACCTAAATTTGTGATGCAGTTCATGAAGCATCAAAGTCCGGTTATCAACGGCGATGGGAATTTTTCACGTGATTTTACCTATATCGACAATGTGATTCAGATGAATGAACTTGCGATGACAACACAAAATCGCGCTGCGGTGAATACGGTCTACAATACAGCTTATGGCGACAGGACCACGCTGAATGACCTCGTGCGTTATCTGAAACAGTATTTATCCGATTTTGATCCGGCTATTGCAAATGTAGAGGTCGTGTATGGTCCAAACCGCGCAGGCGACATCCCGCATTCACTTGCAAGCATCGAAAAAGCCAAAACATTATTGGGCTACGACCCGAAGTTTTCGATTTCGGAAGGCCTGCGTGAAGCAGTAAAATGGTATTGGGAAAATCTGAAATGATCTTTAAAATTGATTTACGAATTAGAATTATATAAATGAAAATAACAAAAATTTGTTGCATCGGAGCAGGATATGTCGGAGGACCAACAATGGCGGTCATAGCCCGAAAATGTCCTGATATTCAGATTACGGTTGTCGATTTGAATGAATCGCGAATTGCTGCCTGGAATGACCCGGATGTCACTAAAATTCCGATATATGAACCGGGGCTGTCTGAAATGGTGGCCGCAACCCGGGGTAAAAACCTGTTTTTTTCGACCGATGTCGATAAAGCCATACATGAAGCAGAGCTGATTTTTATATCTGTCAACACCCCTACAAAAACATATGGTTCAGGAAAGGGCATGGCAGCCGATTTGAAGTACATCGAACTCTGCGCACGACAAATCGCACGAGTTGCAAAGAACGATAAGATTGTGGTCGAAAAATCGACGCTTCCCGTTCGTACGGCCGAGGCGATCAAAAGCATACTCGACAATACCGGAAATGGTGTACAGTTCCAGATCTTGTCGAATCCTGAATTCCTGGCCGAAGGAACCGCTATCGACGATTTACTTTATCCGGACCGAATTCTTATTGGTGGCGATCCAACGCCTGAAGGCCAGGCGGCAATCGCGTCGTTGGTCGAAGTTTACGCCACATGGGTCAGCCGCGACCGCATTCTGACCACCAATGTATGGTCGTCCGAATTATCGAAACTGACAGCAAATGCGTATCTTGCGCAACGTGTTTCGTCAATAAATGCGCTGTCGGAATTGTGTGAAAAAACCGGTGCCGACATCAATGAGGTTGCACGAGCAATCGGCATGGACAGCCGTATCGGGCCAAAATTCCTAAAAGCTTCGGTTGGATTTGGTGGATCCTGTTTTCAAAAGGACATCCTCAACCTTGTGTACATCGCCCAAGCGTACGGCCTTCAGGAAGTAGCCGATTACTGGGAACAGGTCATCATCATGAACGATCACCAAAAGCGACGGTTCGCAAAGAAAATCGTATCGACACTTTACAATACGGTATCGGGAAAAAAAATCGCTTTTCTTGGCTGGGCTTTTAAAAAAGATACAAACGATACACGGGAATCGGCCGCGATATACGTTGCCGATGATCTAATCAATGAACAGGCCAAGATTTGCGTTTATGATCCCAAGGTTTCTGAAATGCAAATGCTCGAAGATTTAAATCTTCTGCAAACCAGGAGTTCTAAAGAAAACCGGCAGTTGCTTGTGCACACTACCGATCCTTATGAAGCCTGTGAAAATGTTCATGCAATTGCGGTGCTTACAGAATGGGATGAGTTCCGTGATTACGACTGGCAAAGAATATACGACAACATGCAAAAGCCGGCGTTTGTTTTTGACGGGCGGAATTTGCTCGACGGACAAAAATTAAAAGAAATCGGTTTTATTTACCAAGGAATTGGATCATAACATGAAAATACTTATCACTGGTGGAGCAGGTTTTATTGGATCGCATGTCGTACGGCTTTTTGTGACCAAGTATCCAAATTACGAAATCCATAACCTGGATTGCCTCACGTATGCCGGAAATCTCGAAAACATCACCGATATTGAGTCGGCGGCAAACTATCATTTCCACAAAATCGATATCAATAATGCCGAAAATGTCCAGGCGTTGTTTGAAAAATATCGTTTTGACGGCGTGATCCATCTTGCAGCTGAATCGCATGTCGACAGGTCAATTAGTGGTCCGATCGACTTTGTGAAGACGAATGTCATCGGCACGATGAACCTGCTAAATGCTTTCAAGTCGGTTTGGAAGGACGATTTCAATGGAAAGCGGTTTTATCATATCAGTACCGATGAGGTTTACGGAAGCCTTGGCGCAACCGGATTGTTTACTGAAACTACGCCCTATTCGCCAAATTCACCGTATTCGGCATCGAAAGCGAGTTCAGACCATTTCGTGCGTGCATATGGCGAAACTTACGGGGTTCCCTATATAATCACCAATTGTTCGAACAACTACGGACCAAATCAGTTCCCTGAAAAATTGATTCCGCTATTCATCAATAATATACTCAATAATAAAGCACTTCCGGTGTACGGCGACGGAAATTATACGCGCGACTGGCTTTATGTTGAAGACCATGCGGTTGCGATAGACCTTGCATTTCACCAAGGCCGGAACCACGAAACCTACAATATTGGCGGTTTCAACGAATGGAAAAACATCGATCTTGTAAAACTGCTCTGCAAAATAATGGACCGGAAACTCGGCAATGCCGAAGGGACCTCGGAAGCATTGATTACTTTCGTAAAAGACCGTCCGGGTCATGATTTGCGGTACGCAATCGATGCAACCAAAATCAATAAAGAGCTAGGATGGAAACCATCGGTTACATTTGAACAGGGTTTGGAAAAAACCGTCGACTGGTATCTGAACAATAACGAATGGCTGCAAAACGTAACCAGTGGCGATTACAGCCAATATTACGATAAACAGTACACCAACAAAATTTAAGATGAAAACAAAAATTGCCGTAATAGGCCTGGGATATGTAGGATTGCCATTGGCACGCCTTTTTGCAACGAAGTATCCGGTAATCGGTTTCGATATTAATAAGTCCCGCATCGACGGACTCCGTTCGGGAACCGACAGCACGCTTGAAGTCGCCGATGATGTACTGCAATCAGTTTTGTCGGAATCCGCAGAAATGGAAACCGGACTTTATTGTTCCGATAATCTTGATGATATCCGGGATTGCAACTATTATGTGGTTACGGTACCGACTCCTGTAGACAAAAACAACCGTCCAGACCTGACGCCGCTGTACAAATCAAGCGAGACAGTGGGCAAAGTCCTGAAAAAAGGCGATATCGTTATTTACGAATCTACCGTATATCCGGGTGTGACCGAAGAAGAATGCGTTCCCGTACTTGAACGTGTTTCAGGATTGAAGTTCAATGTCGATTTTTTTGCAGGGTATTCTCCTGAACGTATCAATCCGGGCGATAAAGAGCATACAGTCGAGAAAATACTCAAAGTAACGGCCGGTTCGACTCCCGAAATCGGGCAGAAAGTCAATGAATTATACAAATCGGTCATCACTGCCGGTACGCATCTGGCACCAACAATCAAGGTCGCCGAAGCTGCTAAAGTGATCGAGAACTCCCAGCGCGACATCAATATCGCATTCGTAAACGAGCTTGCGAAGATTTTTAACTGTATGGATATCGATACGCATGCCGTACTTGAAGCCGCAGGGACAAAATGGAATTTCCTTCCATTCCGCCCGGGGCTTGTAGGCGGGCATTGCATTGGCGTTGACCCGTATTATCTCGCACAGCGTGCGCAGGAATTCGGCTACCATCCCGAAATCATACTTGCCGGACGACGATTGAATGATTCGATGGGCGAGTATGTAGCATCGCAGGTCGTTAAACTGATGATCAAGAAAGGTATTACGATCAACGGTGCGAAACTGTTGATGCTCGGAATAACATTTAAGGAAAATTGCCCCGATGTGCGCAACACCAAAATCGTTGACGTGATCGCGGCGCTCAAAGACTATGGTATCGATATCACGATTTATGATCCATGGGCAAATCCTGACGAAGTCACGCACGAATATCGTTTAACAACCACAAAAAAAATACCGGCATCTAAATTTGATGCGGTGGTGCTGGGAGTTGCACACAAAGACTTTTTGACGATGGATCTCGACAGTGTACGCAATAAAACCAGCGTATTGTATGATGTAAAAGGAATATTAACCGGGCAGGTCGACGGAAAACTATAAGATATGAAAGGAATAATATTGGCAGGAGGTTCAGGAACGCGGCTATTTCCGCTAACAATTGCCGTTAGCAAACAGTTATTGCCGGTCTACGACAAGCCGATGATCTATTATCCGCTGAGTATTTTGATGCTGGCCGATATCCGCGAAATTCTGTTCATCACAACACCGCACGACCAGGCAGCATTCAAAAAGCTGCTGGGCGACGGATCGCAATTGGGTTGCCGTTTTGAGTATGCTATCCAGGAACAACCTAACGGTTTGGCAGAGGCTTTTATCATCGGTGCCGATTTTATTGGAAACGATAAAGTAGCGTTGGTGCTTGGCGATAATATTTTCTATGGCAACGGACTGGGTACTTTGCTAAGAAGCAAAACCGATGTTGACGGTGCATCCATTTTTGCCTATCCGGTCAAAGATCCGGAACGATATGGTGTGGTGGAATTTGACAGTCAACACAAAGCAAAAAGCATTGAAGAGAAACCATTACAGCCTAAGTCGCGTTTTGCCGTACCGGGATTGTACTTCTATGACAATCGCGTGGTTGAAATGGCCCGGACGGTCCAACCGTCGGCACGCGGAGAAAAGGAAATCACCACAATAAACCAGATGTATCTCGATGAAGGACTGCTTCAGGTTGGCGTAATGACCCGCGGAATGAGCTGGTTTGATACCGGGACTGTAGATTCACTTGACGATGCAACCGAATTTATCAGGGTTTTGCAGAACAGGCAGAGCACGATGATTGGCTGTATCGAAGAAATTGCATTTGAGCGAAAATTTATTTCACTTTCAGGTCTTGCCGCCGCCGCGGCCAAATACGCAAAATCCCGATACGGCGAATACCTGGCCGAATTCATAAAAATGAGATCGTAGATGTCTTTGCGAAAAGTTGCTCTTGCGGGAATGATATGGACGTTTGCCCAGCAAATGAGTTCCCAGAGCATCAACTTTATCATATCGGTGGTATTGGCAAGGATTTTAATGCCTGCCGAATTTGGTATCATAGGAATGATAGCCGTATTTGTCGCCATTGGAACCTCGCTGGTGAACAGCGGAATGACACAGTCGCTCATACGTACCGAAAATCCCGATCAGGACGACTATTCAACCGTTTTCTTTTTTAACCTCGGAGTAAGCATACTGATCTATGGAATACTCTTCCTGACAGCGCCATTGATTGCAGAATTTTATTCGCAGCCTATACTTACCAACGTGCTTCGGGTGTATTGCCTTTCTTTCATATTTGATGCACTTTCGGCTGTTCAAATGGCCCGGCTCACAAAAGCGATGAATTTTAAGAAGCAGATGCAGATAGCACTGCCGTCATTGCTGGTGGGCGGAACGCTTGGAATTGCATTGGCGTATAGCGGTTTTGGCGTTTGGTCGCTTGTTTTCATGAGCATTTGCAAAAGCATTCTCAATTCGGCGCAGCTTTGGTTCCATACTGGATGGCGGCCCTCTATTATATTTCGTAAAGCCAAGTTCCGCCAACATTTCGGATTCGGTTATAAACTTACGTTGTCTGGACTGCTCAACACCGTATTCAGCAACAGTTATCAGATTGTGATAGGAAGATTTTTTTCTCCGGCGCAAGTGGGTTTTTATACCAGGGCATCACTTCTGAAGCAATTGCCCGTAGATAATATTTCGGCCGCGCTGTCAAAGGTTACGTACCCACTTTTTGCATCGATCCAGAATGATGATGCACGGCTTAAACGTGTTTATAAACAGTTGATGCAAATGGTTATCTTTGCCGTAGCACCGGTTTTGCTGCTGATGGGAGTCCTGGCCGAACCCATGTTTCGTTTCCTGTTTACAGAGAAGTGGTTGCCGGCGGTACCGTACTTTCAGATTCTATGTTTCAACGGGATATTGTATCCGATACATTCGTATAATCTGAATGTTTTGAAAGTGAAAGGCAGGACCGATTTGTTTCTTAGGCTCGAAATTGTCAAGAAAATCACATTGGTGCTGATTCTTTCCATAACGATTCCGATGGGCCTCATTGCGATGATATGGGGTCAGGTCGTTTCTTCGGTAATCGCTTTTTTTATAAATACGCACTATTCGGGGACCTTTATGAAATATCCGGCAACACAGCAGGCGATGGACCTGATACCGATTGTGCTGATTGCGGCAATGGCGTCGGGTGCAACCTGGACGTTGGATTATTTTATTCTTGAGAACAGTAGCGACCTCATACGACTGATTGCAGGAGTCGCTTTTGGCGGTAGTTTTTATCTTGGAACAAATTATTTGCTAAAAACCCCAACCATGAACCACTATCTTTCCATTCTAAAAAGAAAACAATGATTCCTGTTACCAAACCATTTTTGCCGCCAATTTCAGAATATTCCGAGTATATTGAAGCGATATGGCAGCGGCAATGGCTCACAAACATGGGGCCGTTAGCAAATGACCTTGAACTTAAACTGAAGGCACATCTGAATGTGAAGCATCTGTTGTTTGTTACCAACGGAACCGTTGCACTGCAGATGGCGATCAAGGCACTTGATCTGAAAGGGGAAATCATTACGACACCTTTTTCGTTTGTTGCCACCACAAGCAGCATTGTGTGGGAGGGGTGCACGCCTGTTTTTGCCGACATCGACCCGGATTCATTAAATATCGATCCTGCTAAAATAGAGGCTGCCATTACCGAAAAAACTTCTGCGATACTTGCCACCCACGTATATGGAAATCCCTGCGATGTTGAGGCGATCGGTAAAATCGCAAAGAAACATAACCTTAAAGTGATTTACGACGGTGCTCATGCGTTTGGCGTGAATATCAACGGAAAATCGGTTTTTGAATACGGCGACATATCGACATGCAGCCTGCATGCAACCAAACTTTATCATTCTTCTGAAGGCGGGCTTGTCATTACACAGGATCCGGAATTGCTCAGAAAACTTGCTTATATCAGGAACTTCGGGTTCAACGGCCCTGAGGCCTTTGCCGAACTCGGAATAAACGGTAAGAATTCGGAATTCCACGCAGCTATGGGATTGGCGAACCTGAAACATGTCGCCGCCATTCATTTGAAGCGCCGCGAATTGACAGAGCGTTATAATAAAGGGCTACAACATTTTCCTGCTGTTGGTCCGTTGTGGAATTCAGCGGCATCAATGAATTATGCTTATTATCCCTTGGTTTTTGATGATGAGGAGTTTATGCTGAACTGTATGGAAAAATTGAAAGTAAAGGAGATTTTTACAAGGAGGTACTTTTATCCGTCGTTGGCTAAAACGCTGCCTTATCTCGATCCCCAGAATCTAGAGGTCACGGATAGTATCGCACGACGAGTTTTATGCCTGCCTTTATATTTTGATTTGTCGGTGGAGGAAGTTGACTATATATGCAGGTTGTTATTGCGCTATCAAAACTATACTTAATCGAAATGCAGGAACTTAATCAGAAAACAGCAATAGTACTGGGCGGGACCCACGACCATATCACCTTACTTCAGATCTTGGCACAAAAAGGTTATCGTACTGTTCTTGTCGACTACTTCGAGAATCCGCCGGCAAAAGCATATGCCGATCACTTTGTCAGGGAAAGTACATTGGATAAGGAGAAAGTACTTCAGATTTCCAGAGAAATGCACGCTAATGTGGTGATAGCAACATGTATCGATCAGGCATTGCTGACGATGTCCTTCGTTTGCGAAGAACTGGGTCTACCGTGTCATATCAATTACAACCAGGCGTTGAACCTTACCAATAAGGCCTACATGAAAAAGGTATTCCTGGAAAATGGCATACCATCATCACCATATGTGATTCTCGAAGAATCGGATGATCCAATTGCGGTACAACAAACAGCGAAGTATCCGCTGGTCGTAAAGCCAGCCGATTCCAATAGCTCGAAAGGCATTAGACGTGTTGATAACGACAGTGAATTGACTGCTGCCGTTGCAGATGCTTTTACTTTCAGCCGCTCTAAAAAAGTGGTCGTGGAAGGGTTTGTTGACGGCTTGGAACTCAGTGTGGATGTTGTGATTAAAAACGGCGATGCCCATATAATCATGGTTTCGCAGAACTTAAAAAACAGTAATTTTACTGATAGCTTTACGATTGTTCAAAATACATTTTACAAGCAGCTTTACGAAAAATATAAAGATATGCTGACGGTCATCGCCACCAATATTGCGAAGGCGTTTAAAATTTCAAACGGACCGATGCTAATTCAACTGCTGGCAGAAGGTGATTCGCTTTCAGTAATTGAATTCAGCTCGAGGATTGGTGGAGGGTCGAAACATTCGTTCATCAGGACAATTGCCGGGTTTGACATGCTGGGTTATTTTGTAGACCTCATAACGGGCGGAGACAATCCTGTTGATACTTCCTATCCATACCGCTACGGTGCAATGAACTACATATATACGCGTCCGGGGAAAATTGGAAAATTTGAGGGATTTGATCATTTGAAAACGCAGCAGATAATTTCGGATTACTTTTTCTATAAAACAGAAGGAATGGAAATCACCAATAACATTTCGAGCGCCGATCGGCCTGCAGGTTACATGGTGGTCGATGATGACCTGAGCCGGATCAATCAAAAGATAAGGCAAGCAGATGCAATGCTGAGGGTTTTCGATACAGATGGCAGCGACATGATGAACCACGGGCTTCACACCGGATTAGTATCTTTTTCATAACAAAAATAAATGGCATGAAGTACGGAATATGGCAAAACATCAAATACCGCTTGAATTATAATAAGTGCGTTGCGCATCTACAAGCGGACTTGAGCCTAATTCCGAAACCGGAAAATATACTGCCATTGTATGTGCGGGAAATGGATACCTCAAGTGAAACTGATTTAAGGCATTGGGCATCTATCGTAACCGAAGCATACGATGACAAAATTTATGATAGTAACGATGCAAGAAGACACTTTGAAGATCATCTGTTTCTTAATATTAGTAACGTGTATTTTGTTATGGATGAGAATGAGCCGGTTGGAACAATCTCGATCGGAACCTATAAAACGAACAATAAGATAGGTGGAGACGCCAGAATAGCAATCAGAAAAGAATATCAGGGACGAGGCCTAGGAAAATTTGTTATAGCATATGGTTATTCGGAGCTGTTCAAGCAAGGAATAAAGTACGGAGAAAGTGTTATTTCCATACCTAGGAGTAAGTCTATATTGTTACATTTTCAATGCGGATTTTTTCCACAATTGCAAAAACGTCATTTCATATTCAGCTCACAAAAAAGATATTGGATTATATGGTACATTGTTAACAGAAAGCTTAAGGATCTGTATAGGTCGTACCTCGACTCCTTGTCAAAAAAAATATCTGAAAAATAAGAAGTAAATGAAAATTACAATAATAGGGGCAGGTAATGGCGGGCAGGCAATGGCAGGACATTTTGCTATATTAGGACACGAAATAACCTTGTATAACAGGACGCTCGAAAAATTAACAGGAGTTATTGAGGCCGACGGAATTACCCTTAGGGAAGCTATCAATGGTTTCGGAAAATTGTGCGCTGTGACATCAGATCTCGAAGAAGCTGTATCCGGAGCTAACTTGATCATGATTACAACCACAGCCGATGCGCATAAGGAACTCGCTTCAAAACTGGCGCCGTTTGTCGAGGAAAATCAGGTAATAGTGTTAAATCCCGGACGTACCCTTGGTGCGCTTGAGTTTTCCAATGAAATAAAAAAACACACCAACAAACGACTATATATTGCCGAAGCCCAGAGCCTGATTTATGCTTGCCGTGTTGAGAGCCCGGCAGTTGTCCGCGTGATCGGGGTAAAAGACAAAGTACTGCTTGCTGCGTATCCTGCAACCGACACAGATCATGTAATTGAGATATTAAACGACATTTTCCCCTGTTTTATCAAGGTTGAAAACATTCTAGTGACAAGCCTTGAAAATATAGGTGCTATATTTCATCCCGCGGTGGTAATATTTAACGCGGCAGCCATTGAACGCGGCGAAATGTTCTTCTTTTATAACGACATGACGCCTGCAATCGCTCAATTCCTCGAGCAGATTGATAAGGAACGGATTGCCGTAGGTACTGCTTTTGGAATAAAACTTAATTCAGTGTCTGAATGGGTCTCATTGGCATATCGAAATATTGAGGGTAATGATTTATGTGAAAAAATGCGCAATAATCCGGCATATTACCAAATATTGGCGCCAAAGCAACTCGACACCCGGTTGCTGACCGAGGATGTTCCTACGGGAATATTGCCGATTCTTGAACTCGGTAAGGCAGCAGGGTTGGAAATGCCACTTATGACGGCAATATGCAACCTTTCGGGAAGCATATTAAATAAGAACTTTCATATTACGGGTAGAACGCTTCGGAATTTGGGTTTAGAAAATTTATCTTTACAGCAAATAGCAGATTTAATAAGCGGTAACCAATCGGATTCCGACTAACTCACTTTTATATGAAGATAAACGACAATGATGTTTTTGGCTTTATCAGGCCGAGCGTAGATGCACATACGCTGGGAGTGTCATCCATTTCGAAGCTGCTTTCTGACTGTGGTTATAGGGTTGTCATCGGTAACTCGGACGTCGCGCACGCCGTAGCCGAAATCAGTAAACTCAACAATATATCATTTCTTAAAAAGTGGATTCTGGACAATAATATCACCTGTCTCGGTTTCAGTTACCGGCTTGATCCCGCCAATGCCCAGATTAATTTTGGCAAAGTGTATTTCCTTCTTAAAGAAAATAAGCTGTTCAATCTTAACGGCGGGCCTATAAAAGAACTGTTTTTTGCCGGATTGCCGGATGCCTGTGAACGCATAAAAAATGAATATCAGGGCAGGGTTGAAGTGTTCATAGGAGACGAGACACCAATCGAATCATTACGCAAGATTGGTGTACCCGATATCCGGATACCCAAAGAAATTACAGAAGGATCCGAATATGATGCGATGAGATTCGATTTTGGAACCAAAATCATCGAGGAAGGTAAATATTTGGAAAGACGCCCGATAGATCGTTCAGGCTATGCCGGTTTCGGTACAATGGACGACAAAGTGGTGGAAAGGATTAACAACGCCCGAATTAAAGGGCAGTTGCCGCTTATGCGCGTGCATGTCGGACCGTACAATCCGAATTATCCTGAAGCTTTAAAAGAGTTTAATTTTTGGTTGCGCTCTCTGGCAAAAGATGGATTTTTGGATATTGTATCTGTGGGATCTTCCCAATTATCGCAATCCGATTTTGGAAAAGATTGGGCCGATGCGCCAAACGGTGGTGGAGTACCGATAAATTCTGAGGAGCATCTTAGAGATATCTGGGATGCTGCCCGGCCGATGCTTGTGCGGACATACGCCGGTACTCGTAATATTCCCCAGCTTGCGAAAGTATATGAAGACACAATAAACATTGCCTGGCACGCGCTGTCTTTCTGGTGGTTCTGTGAAATTGATGGCCGTGGCCCTCACACCGTAAAGTACAACCTTGAAGAACATCTTGAAACACTGAAGGTAATCGCTAAATCCGACAAGCCTTTTGAACCCAATATTCCGCACCACTTTTCATTCCGCGGCGCAGACGATTACACCTATGTTTTGTCGGGCTACCTGGCTGCCAAGACAGCGAAAAAACACGGCATAAAATACTTTATCCTGCAAACGATGCTGAACACCCCAAAATATACGTGGGGCATACAGGATCTTGCCAAGGCAAGCGCATTGCTGACATTGGTTAAATCCTTGGAAGATGCGAATTTCAAAGTCTTTTTACAACCACGGGCGGGACTTGACTATTTTTCACCAAATTTGGATAAGGCTAAAGTTCAACTCGCTACCGTAAGCGCTATGATGGACGATATCGATCCCTTCAATGCCCACAGTCCCGACATCATTCATGTAGTTAGCTATTCAGAGGCAGTGCATCTTGCTACCCCCGAAATCATTAACGACAGCATTAAAATAACATTTCAGTCACTTGAAGACTATCGAAAGCTGAAATCACGCGGAAAGATCGAGCAAATAGCAACGCAACGAGAGGCCATCGAGCGTAAGGAAGAACTCATTCACGAAGTTCGTGAGATGATGACGCTAATTGTGTTGAAATACCCAAACCCATATTCTCCGGAAGGTCTGTATCAGATTTTTAAAGACGGGATCATGCCAGTGCCCTATTTATGGGAGGGCAGGGAAGAGTTTGAGAATGCGATCAAATGGAACACCGCCTTGATTAAGGGTTCGGTGAAAGTTGTCGATGATGCAGGTAAACCAATTTCACCTAAACAACGTGTAGCGGAAATAGTCCGCTCAAAAGCGTTCAAGACTATTTTAGATTCATGAGCATGACACCTGCTAACGACGATAAAAGAAAATTATTCTTTGAACAAAAACAAAGATTTTTACTGCAGGAAGAGTTTTTGGGGACATCCAAACCGATCAATAGCATAAATCCATTGGTTTCAGTACGTGTGGCTACGTACCAACATGCACCTTATATTACGCAATGTCTCGAAGGGCTACTAATGCAGGAAACCACATTTCCATTTGAAATCATTGTGGGTGAAGACGAATCGACCGATGGCACCAGAGAAATATGCATTGAATACGCAACAAAGCACCCGGATAAAATCAGATTGTTTTTACGTGATCGGGAACTTTCGCAATATGTGGTCGAGGGCAAAGTTTTGGCGCGTTTTAATTCGAGATGGAACAGTATGTCCTGCCGTGGGAAGTATATTGCAATTTGCGAGGGCGACGATTCATGGCTCAATCCCAACAAACTTCAGATGCAGGTCGATTTTTTGGAGGCAAATCCGGATTATTCGATGTGTTGTGGCGGATTCATAAAACATCACACATTGTCGGGCCACGAAGAAACGG
>JAEYZX010000123.1 GCA_023427845.1 Bacteroidota bacterium | reverse complement strand
ATAATCATCGTAAAATTTTAAATATTGGTGTCGCCGCGCAGCAATCTGAACTTCTTGCGTGCGTCAATAAAATAAATACTGTCCTGATGTCCGAAGAGCAGTTTTTCATATAATGGTTTAGCCTTTTCCGGATCTTTGAGAAGCCTGTTATAGATTTCTGCTGAAAAATATAACGCCTCATCAACGTATATCGATTCACTATGATTTTCGATAATTGTTGAATAATGACTTAGCGCCGCTGCGTAATCGGAAAGCTCTTCATAGGTTTTGCCGAGCCTGAGCAAAGTTACCGGTTCGATTTCATCACCTTTAAAGGTATTCAGGATCGATTGGAATTGTTTCAATGCTTCATCATTCTTATTCTGATAAAGCAAATAATCGGCACGTGCGAAAAGTTTCAGCGCCGCCTGTGTCGAATCGGCTACGGTATTGTCGTTCAACAATAGAAAGTACTCGAGCGCATCATTTGCAATCAATTGTGAACTTGCCGATTTAAGTGTTTTGAACTGTGCGATCGCCCACGTGAAATCGCCTTTAAAATAACTGGTTTTGGCAGCCTTGAGGCTTGCTTGGTGACCAACCTCATCGTTTTTCAAATCTTCCTCGATTTGCGAATAATAAAGCAACGCCTGATTGAACTTTTCCTCAAACAGGAAAATGTCGGCCAGCTCCATCTTAACATCGGCACGCTGGTATTTGCTCAACGGCAGTTCCAATGCGGTTTTTAATATTTCTTTACCTTTTTCGGGCTGACGAAGGTTGAATGTTACAAAATGCGCCTGCAACAGCTGTAGCGGCAAGGTGTACGGACTCACCCCGAAATTATCCATCAGTTCGGTTAGGTGCGCATCGATGGCGAAATGGTCTTTTTCTGTCGCGCTGTCGATCCGCATTTCGGTCAGGAAATTATGTGCCTGTACCAACAAATCGATATCCTGCGTGTTTTCAAGCACGAAAGTTAGTATTTCCTTTGCGGTGTCGTGTTCTTTCTCGTCGATTGCCAAATGGGCGAGGTTTACGATGTTCGCAAAATTTTCGCCATTTCGCTTGTAAATTGCCTTTTCCTGGATGAATGCTTTTCCGTATTCTTTTTGTTGGACATAGAACCAGCTCAGGTATTCATTCCAAAATACGTCCTGATCTTTCTGAGCACGTACAAGCAGTGCTTTTCGCAGTGATTCATTGAATGAGGTATCGCCTTCTTCGCCCTGCATAAAACGTGAAAGCTGGTTTTGTACGATTATAGAGCTGTGCGGATTGCGGATCGCTTCATCGAGAAACATCGAAATCATCATATCGGTATCACCCGATTGACCATAAAGCAAAGCCATCTGAAAATTGAAATTGAACCTTGACTCAAGCTGAACCGCGGTTTGATAGGCCTCCAGCGCATAATCGATCAGCGACCGACGTTCAAATGCCGGCGCAATGCTGTAAACATCCTGTGGGTTTTTGCGGATTCGCCCGAGCGCTTCCTCATAATACCGTTTCGCTTTTGGAAGGTCTTTTTTCAATTGAAAGTTATATCCCAATTCAACCAAAAGCGAACCCTGTTTGTACTTTTCGATCCGCTGTTGAATCAGTTTCTCCACCGCGTCAAAGTGTTGTAATTGCTGATTGCTTTCGATCAGCCGCTGAAAGTAAAAGCTGTTTGACGGCTGTTTCGCCAATAATTCCTCATAGCTGAGCCTCGCCTTATCGAACTCGCCTTTGTCAAAATAATTTTGCGCCAGCTGTTCGTTTTGCGACGAAACGGCAAGCGTAAAAAGACTGAGAACAAGCGATAGGATTTTTTTCATTGCGATTGCATTGGCACTAATATAACTCTTTTTGGAGCGGTTTAGTGTTAATCAATGATGTCAAAGCCGGTATAAGCACGAAGTACTTCAGGAATTACGATTCCTTCCGGAGTTTGATAATTTTCTATGATTCCCGCAAGAACGCGTGGCAATGCCAATGAGCTTCCGTTGAGCGTATGTGCCAATTGGTTTTTGCCGTCGCTGTCGCGGAAACGCAGCTTCAACCGGTTTGCCTGGAATGTCTCAAAATTCGAAACCGAACTGATTTCAAGCCAACGATCCTGTGCTGTCGAAAAAACTTCAAAATCATATGTCAATGCCGACGTGAATCCCATATCCCCACCACAAAGACGCAGTACGCGATACGGCAGTTTCAGCTCGTCCAAAATCATTTTGACATGATCGACCATTCCTTCCAGAGCCGCATAAGAATTATCGGGATGTTCAATCCGCACAATTTCGACTTTGTCAAATTGGTGAAGACGGTTCAGTCCTCTGACATGCGCACCATACGATCCGGCTTCACGTCTAAAACAAGGCGTATAGCCCGTGCACATAACCGGCAAGTCATTTTCGCTCAGGATGACATCACGAAATAAATTTGTTACCGGAACTTCGGCAGTCGGTATCAGATACAGGTCGTCGGCACCTACATGGTACATTTGGCCTTCCTTATCGGGAAGCTGGCCTGTTCCAAAACCCGATGCTTCGTTGACCAAATGCGGTACCTGGTATTCTTTATATCCTGCTTCGGTATTTTTATCGAGGAAATAGGAAATCAATGCACGTTGTAATCTTGCACCTTTTCCTTTATAAACCGGGAATCCTGCCCCGGTAATCTTGACACCGAGTTCAAAATCGATAATGTCGTATTTTTTCACGAGTTCCCAATGAGGTTGCGCACCGTCATGAAGCACCGGAATTTCACCGTTTTGAAATACGGTCACGTTATCGTCGGGCGTTTTGCCTTCCGGGACAATATCAGCCGGGAGGTTAGGAAGCGTATAGAGTTTCTGCTGAAGTTCGGTAGCAAAGACCTCCAGTTTTTCCGAAAGCGATTTGCTCGAATCCTTTAATGAAACGGTTTTTTCCTTTAGGATGGCCGCTTTTGCTTTTTCGCCACTTTTCATCAGTTCGCCTATGTCTTTCGACATCCGGTTTGATTCTGCCAGCACATTATCGAGTTCAGCTTGCGTGGCACGCCGTTTTTCATCGAGTTGGATGACCTCATCAATTACTTGTGCCGCATCCATATTTCTCTTAGCCAATGCGCTGATTACTTTATCCCTATTTTCCCTGATGTAGGTTAGCTGTAACATGTTCGTTTTTTTAAGGTAGCAAATTTAATCAAATGTTTGAGATTTAGCGGTAAAACTTAACCGCAAGACGCACGACTACCGTCGGTTTTGGAAGCGCGTTAACATCAGATTGTCATAACATTACTTATATTCGCAAAAAAATTGTTTATGAAAAATACTTACCTGCTGCTGTCACTTTTTTGTTTCGGGATTTCGATCGGCCAAAACGACCCCTCGACAGAGCTGATTGCCGAGTCGGAAATGAATGCAGCATCGGGACTAATGAATTTTGCGGTCAATCCAAACACGCAGAATTACGATATTACGTATCATAAACTCGAATTCACGGTTGACCCTGATGTTTATTTTATCTCAGGTATCGTCACCACAACTTATACGGCGCTCACCAACATGTCGACCATAACGTTCGACCTTACCAATGAATTGGATGTGTCGTCGGTGACAAGAAACGGTCTTCCCCTGACGTTTATTCAAAATGCCAACGACGAGCTTGTTATAAATCTTGGCGTGACGCAAACTGCCGGGACTTCCTCAACAGTCGTAATAACCTATTCCGGCGAACCTGCATCCGGTGAAGAGGCATTTTCGATAAGTTCGCATTTTGGACAACCGGTTTTATGGACATTGTCGGAGCCTTTTGGCGCGCGCGACTGGTGGCCATGCAAGCAGGATTTAAATGATAAGATCGACAATATTGAAGTCCGCATTACCGCGCCTTCAGAATATATCGCCGTATCAAACGGACTTGAAACGGCGACGATTGTCAATGGCGGAAGCAAAACAACGGTCTGGCAACACGGTTATCCGATCCCGGCCTATCTTATCGCGATTGCGGTTACAAATTATAGCGTATTTACACAAACTGCAGGAACGGCGCCAAATGAATTTCCGATCATCAATTATTATTATCCTGAAAACACCACCGCAGTTGCCCAGCTTGCACAAACACTTCCGATAATGGATCTGTTTGAGACGCTTTTTGAGACCTATCCTTTTGCGGATGAAAAATACGGGCACGCACAATGTGGTTTTGGAGGCGGTATGGAGCACACGACCATTTCATTCATGGGGAATTTTAGTCGTGGCCTGATCGCGCACGAATTGGGTCATCAGTGGTTTGGCGATAAAATCACCTGTGGAACATGGAACGACATTTGGCTCAATGAAGGTTTTGCAACGTATTTGAGCGGTCTCGTAATTGAACACCTCGACGGGCCGAGTCAATTTGTCAATTGGAAAAACAGCCTGATAAACAATATCACTTCGCAACCCGGAGGATCGGTTTACGTACCTGAAGGGCAAAGTACGAACGTGAATCGCATTTTCAGCAGCCGCCTTAGCTACAATAAAGGCGCGATGGTCGTGGAAATGCTACGATGGAAACTTGGCGATGCTGCATTTTATCAAGGTGTGCAGAATTACCTGGCCGATTCGAATCTGGCATATGGTTATGCAATCACATCCGACTTGCAGAATCACCTCGAAGCAGCGTCCGGACAGGATCTTGACGAATTTTTCGCTGATTGGATTTATGGCGAAGGTTATCCATCGTACTATATAACCGCACAGAACATGGGTTCACAAATCCAGTTTACGATTGATCAGGAGCAGTCGCATTCGTCGGTAACATTTTTCGAAATGCCACTTCCGATCCGGGTTTTTGGCGCAAATGGTGAACAGGCAGATTTGGTTTTGCAGAACACTGCCGACATGCAAACGATAACAGTTCCGGTTCCATTCCCGGTCGTATCGTTCGAATTCGATCCGGACCGACATATAATATCGGCCGATAATGCTACAGAATTAGGAACAAGTGGATTTGAATTGGCAGAAATAAATATTTATCCGAATCCCGCAAATAACGAGCTGCACATTTCAATGCCTGTATCGGATTTTATAAACGCACGGATCTTCAATAGCATCGGACAATTGGTTCTGGAAACTGATGCACTCACGATTCCCGTGGGTTCGCTTTCATCAGGTGTCCATTTTATAAAGATTGAAACCACCGAGGGGAACATTCATAAAAAATTCATCAAAAAATAATTC
>JAEYZX010000128.1 GCA_023427845.1 Bacteroidota bacterium | reverse complement strand
GCTTTTAATCCAGTATCTTTGTCGTTGCAGAAAACGATCTGTTCGTGGTTGTCGAATGATACCTGACCAAACACCGGATCAATTTTGTGAAGCTCTTTCGCGGTAGTAATTTCCGTAGTCATAAATTAAATTTTAGGTTGCGACTTTTTCAAAAAGACTCCGCAAAATTAAGATTTTATTCAAAATATAGAGTCAAAAATATCTTTAATTAGTAAATCATTAATAAAAGACCGATTACAACAAAATGCGCGAATTTGCATTTTAAATAGGGTATCGTCTTAATTATTCAATGAAAGGCGACAAAGTTCCTAATAAAATGAAAGAATTACAATATTTAAATAAATATTTCCTTAAATACAAATACCGATTTTTGTTCGGTATCCTGACCACGATTGTCGCCCAAATCTTTGCGTTGTTTACACCCAAGCTTATCAGTCAGTCCTTCAAGGCGATAGAAGATTATGCCGCCAGCCCAACGATGAGTATTTCGTTGATTCGAACCGAATTATTCCATAACATTTTGCTGATCATCGCAACCACAATAATCGCCGGGATTCTGACATTCTTAATGCGGCAATCGCTCATTGTAATGTCACGCCACATCGAGTTTGATCTTAAAAATGAGGTTTTTCGCCAATACGAAGTGTTATCCCAGAACTTCTACAAGCAAAACCGCACCGGCGATTTAATGAGCCGTATCAGCGAAGACGTGGGGAAAGTCCGCATGTATGTAGGTCCTGCGGTAATGTACACGATAAACACCGTGATACGTTTTGCGATCGTCATTGTGTATATGTATAATGTATCGCCGTTGCTCACGCTTTATACGCTATTGCCGCTTCCGATATTGTCCTATGCGATCTTCAAGCTCAGCGTTGAAATCAACAAACGCAGTACCACTTTCCAGCAATACCTTTCAAAAGTATCGAGTTTCACGCAGGAGGTATTCTCAGGAATCCGCGTGATAAAAGCATATTCGTTAGAGAATAACCAACAAAAAACGATGGTCGACCTATCGAAAGAAAGCAAGGCAAAAAGCATGAGCCTTGCCAAAGTACAGTCGCTTTTCGGTCCGCTGATGATGGCGCTTATAGGCGTAAGTAACCTTGTGGTGATTTATTTTGGCGGATTGATGTATATCAACGGATCGATCGACAGCCTCGGTAAAATTGCCGAGTTCATCCTTTATGTGAACATGCTGACCTGGCCGGTCGCGTCATTGGGATGGATTTCATCGATGGTTCAGGAAGCCGAAGCTTCGCAAAAACGAATCAACGAATTCCTTAAAATCGAGCCCGAAATCAAAAACAACAATGAAAACCGTTCGGAAATCCACGGTGCGATTGCGTTTGAAAATGTGTCTTTTACCTACGACGATACTAACATAACTGCACTTAAAAATGTTTCGTTTACTGTAAACAAAGGAGAAACTTTGGCGATACTTGGCAAAACCGGTTCAGGAAAATCGACCATACTTTCTTTAATCAGCCGGTTGTATGAAGTTTCCCACGGAAGAATCACAATCGACGGAATTCCGATAGATCAAGTAAACCTGTATGATCTTCGCAACAATATCGGTATTGTGCCACAGGATGCTTTCCTGTTTTCGGATTCGATTAAGAACAACATCAAATTCGGCAAAGAGGACGCGACCGAGGAAGAAGTCATTGAGGCCGCTAAACTCGCGGTGGTACACGACAACATCATCAACTTCAACATGCAGTATGAAACCGTTTTAGGAGAGCGCGGGATCACACTTTCAGGCGGACAAAAACAGCGGGTATCGATTGCGCGCGCCATCATTAAAAAACCGGAAATACTACTGCTGGACGACTGTCTTTCGGCTGTCGACACCGAAACCGAGGAAGCGATCCTGAACAACCTGCTGGAATACTGTCGTGATAAAACAACGATTATCGTGAGCCACCGCGTTTCATCGGCTAAAAATGCCGATAAAATCATCATTCTTGATGAAGGGACAGTCATCCAACAAGGTTCTCATAATCAGCTCGTAGAACAACAAGGTTATTACAAGGAGCTTTACTTGAAGCAGCTATCCGAAAAAGAATTAATGTGATAATTTGGTTTGTAAAGGTATTTTTATCATTTTTGGAAGGTAATTAACCAATAATTTACACGAAGGATGAGAGAAAATGATATGTTGGAAAAGGAAGAAATCTTTTCTAAAGTGTTACGTGCAGGGCGTCGGACGTACTTTTTTGATGTTCGCGCAACCAAAGCCGACGACTACTACATCACTATCACAGAGAGCAAGAAATTTACCGAAGAAGACGGATCTTTCCACTTCAAAAAGCACAAAATTTACCTTTATAAAGAGGATTTCGCAGCCTTTGCAGAAATTCTCGACCAAATGACTTCTTTTGTTTTGAACAACAAAGGCGAAGAAGTAATTTCAGAACGCCATCAGAAAGATTTCAAAAGGGAATTCCAACTGGAAAAAGTTGGCGAAGAAGCTCCTGCAATCGCCGCCTTTACCGATATCAGTTTTGACGATATTTAAAGAAGAGTCAAGATGCAATGGTCGACATCAAATATTAAATCCGGGATTTACGTTCCGGATTTTTTTTATCCGATCCGCAGGCCGTTTTCGACCTTAAAGTCGGGTTGAAGCAAAACCACATCACCTTCTTCGCCAACTGCACCCAAAACCAGACACTCGCTCATAAATTTGCCGATTTGCTTTTTCGGAAAATTCATGACCGCAACAATCTGCCGGCCCACAAGCGAATCCTTTTCGTATCGTTTTGTAATCTGCGCAGACGTTTTTCGGATGCCAATTCGATCACCAAAGTCGATTGTGAGCTGATAGGCGGGCTTGCGCGCTTCGGGAAAATCAACGACATTGGTCACGGTGCCAACGCGCATCTCGATTTTGTCAAATTCATCCCAGCTTATTTCCATATTTTTTTATTCGAAGTTATAAAAATCAATAATTTCTGACCGCACATTTGTTTATATTTAGCCTCTGAACAAATTCGATTATGGCACAAACTGCTTCAAATATGCTGGCACTCGGAACCGTTATGCCCGACTTTCGGTTGAAGGACACCAATTCCAATTATTATTATTCACTCAAGGAACTAAAAGGCAGCAAAGGAACGCTCGTCATGTTTATCTGCAATCATTGCCCATTTGTACATCATGTACTGCCCGAAATCCTGATGATTGTCGCCGATTACCGCGTAATGGGACTCGGAATCGTCGCGATCAGCAGCAATGATGCCGAAAAATATCCGCAGGACGGACCCGAGAAGATGACGGAATTCGCATTCCGGAACAATATCGATTTCCCGTATTTGTACGACGAAACCCAACAGGTCGCCAAGGCGTTTGATGCGGCGTGCACACCCGACTTCTATTTGTTCGATCAAAACGACAAATTATTTTACCGCGGCCAGCTTGACGATTCGCGTCCGGCAAACGGTATCCCACTCAGCGGAAGCGATCTTCGCAATGCGATCGATGCACTGATTTTTAACCGCGTACTGCCATCGCCGCAGAAACCCAGCGTAGGATGCGGAATCAAATGGAAATAAAAAAAAGCGCCCGAAGGCGCCCAATTATCAATTCTTAATTATCAATTCTTAATTATTTGACGTCCATAAGCTCGACGTCGAAAATCAAAGTTGCATTTGGCGGAATCACGCCTCCTGCTCCTCTTGCGCCATAACCCAGATGCGACGGGATAACGAAACGTGCCTTGTCGCCCACTTGTAAAAGCGCGATGCCTTCATCCCAGCCTTCGATAACATTTCCTTGTCCGAGTGGGAACTCGATCGGTTTTTTACGCGAATACGAACTGTCGAATTCTTTACCGTTTTCAAGCGAACCTGAATAATGTACGGAAACCGTTTTTCCGTTCTCGGCTTTTTTACCGTTTCCTTTTTGGATAATCTGGTATCGGAGTCCGCTTTCAGTGCGCTGAAAACCGGCTGCCAGTTTTTCCATTTTTTCTTCCGCGGCCGCCTTTTCTGCCGCTACGCGCTTTTCGCGGGATCCTTCAAAAGTACGGAACGCTTCAACGGCATTCCAATTTTGAAACTCATCGCCTACTCGTCTGATTTCTATCGATTCGATGATGTCGCCCTGATCTATAATGTCAACCACTTCCTGTCCTTCCACCACATAACCGAAAACAGTATGCTTGTCGTCCAGCCACGGAGTTGGCACGTGCGTGATGAAAAACTGTGAACCGTTTGTTCCCGGACCTGCATTAGCCATCGATAAAACACCTGGCCGGTCATGACGAAGGTCGGGATGAAATTCGTCGTCAAACTGATAACCCGGACCACCGCTTCCTGTTCCCTGTGGATCACCACCCTGAATCATGAAATCGGGAATGACACGGTGAAACTGAAGTCCGTTATAATAAGGTTGTCCTTGCGGCTTTGCTTTATTTTCGAGGTTTCCTTCTGCAAGTGCAACAAAGTTTCCGACCGTACCCGGAGTTTTATCGTGCGTGAGTTTTACAAGGATCGAACCTTTTTGGGTATTGAACTTTGCGTATATTCCGTTTTCCATGATTTTATTTTTTAGAAATGAAGTACAAATTTAAGGCTTTTGGCCACGAATCCCACGAATTAACACGAATTTCTGACCCTTACGTATTCCGAAAATCCAGCTTTAGCTTGGGTCATTGTACAAAAAATCCACAACTGATACTGTGACGGCATTTGCGCACTGCCTATGCCACTGCCAACTCAAATCGAAACCGCGACTGCGACTAATTCATTAACTTTGCCACATGAGAATAGATATAATCACTGTACTTCCGGAACTGCTCCGTAGCCCATTTGAAGCGTCGATAATGAAACGTGCGATCGACAAAGGCCTTGTGGAAGTTCATTTTCACAACCTGCGCGATTATACGACCAACAAGCAGAAGAGCGTAGACGATTATCAGTTTGGCGGCGGCGCCGGAATGGTGATGATGGTGCAGCCAATCGATGCGTGCATCACGAAACTCAAAGGCGAGCGGGATTACGATGAGATCATATATATGACTCCCGACGGCGAAACGCTGAACCAGAAGATGGCAAATAAAATGTCGATGCTCAAAAACATCATCATCCTGTGCGGACATTATAAAGGTGTCGACCAACGCGTGCGCGATCATTTCATCACAAAAGAAATTTCGATCGGCGATTATGTTTTGAGCGGCGGGGAACTCGGTGCGCTAGTCCTTTCGGATGCATTAATACGATTGATTCCCGGTGTGCTAAGCGATGAAACCTCGGCACTGACCGACAGTTTTCAGGACAATCTGTTATCGGGGCCCATTTATACGCGCCCAGCGGACTACAAAGGCTGGAAAGTCCCCGATGTTTTGACCAGCGGCCACTTTGCGAAAATCGATAAATGGCGTGAAGAGAAGGCGTATGAACATACAAAGAACAGACGCCCGGATTTGTTGGAGGAATAGGCGGTACGTTATGAGGGATGAGGGATTAGGGATTAGGGATTAGGAATGAGGGATTAGGGATTAGGTATATTTGGAATTTGGATTTTGGAATTTGGTTTTTGGAATTTGGATTTTGGAATTTGAGTATTGGAATTTGGATTTTGAATTTTGGGTTTTTTACCATCCAAACTACTGTCAACCGTAAACTGTCAACCGTAAACTAAAAACTGATTGCTGATCGCTGAAAGCTGAGTTCTAAATTCCATCAAAACTTTTTCATTATTAATTGTAAATTATCAATTATTAATTACCTTTGCGCCCTTATTGGACCAACCTCTGGCGAAATCCGTGAATGTTGCTCTGATCCAAACCATAATTAATCAAATATCATGGCAGATTTAATGAAATTCGTTCAGGACGAATTTGTAACAAGAAAAGACTTCCCTGACTTCGGCGCCGGTGACACAATCACTGTGTATTACGAAATTAAAGAGGGTGAGAAAACAAGAACCCAGTTCTTCAAAGGAGTTGTAATCCAACGAAGAGGTTCAGGTACCACTGAAACTTTTACAATCCGTAAAATGTCAGGTTCAGTTGGCGTTGAGCGTATTTTTCCGGTAAACCTTCCGGCTTTGCAAAAAGTGGAAATCAACAAAAAAGGTCATGTTCGCAGAGCCCGTATTTTCTACTTTAGAGAACTTACAGGTAAAAAAGCGAAAATCCGCGACAAAAGAAGATAATCTGATTATCAGATACAATAGAATCCCGTTCCTTGTGAGCGGGATTTTTTTTTGGGCGTTGCCTGGCTCCGGCCTACGCACCTGCCCCGGCCGCGCTGTTCGCTGTATCTTTTTTTTTGAGGAACCTTGAGGGGACTCTTTAAGAGTTAACTCTTTAAGGGTCCCTCCAAAAAAAGGATACACGCTTCCATCGCTAACGCAGCCGCTCCTACAAATAAGCCCGCAATCTAACCAGGTAAGATAACAGGCGATGGACATTTTCAGGTTTGCAAAAACTCCAAATGATGAAATTCCAAACTCCAGGGACTGCATCGTTTAAAATGGAGTTCTGTTGTAAATTTTTAGATTCTCGAACTATCGCTGATAAAAATTAGCCTAAAACTTTTAATCCTTGTGAAAATCATGCTCAAATAATGCCAATTCACAAATATTTATCCTGCAAAAAATCAGATTCGCAATTCTGGCAATTTCATCGGCCTAGCAACCGCATTAAGAGTCCCGTTTCTTATCTTTGTAAAACAATCTTCAAAAAATTACTATGTCAAAATCCAAGATTTTTTATACGATTACCGATGAAGCGCCAATGTTGGCAACACATTCGTTCCTTCCAATTGTAAAAGCGTTTACGGCGCCGGCCGGAATCGAGGTCGACACCCGGGATATATCACTCGCAGGCCGTATCATAGCAAATTTCCCGGAATACCTGACCGAGGAGCAGCGTTTAAGCGATGACCTCGCCGAACTCGGAAAACTGGCCACTACTCCTGAGGCCAACATCATAAAACTGCCTAACATTTCGGCATCGGTGCCGCAACTTCGCGAAGCGATCCGCGAATTGAAATCTCGTGGATACAACCTGCCCGAATTGCCTGACAACCCGCAAACCGACGACGAGAAAGCCATCAGGGCAAAATATGCAAAAGTATTGGGATCGGCAGTTAACCCGGTTCTTCGCGAAGGAAATTCCGATCGCCGCGCCCCGAAAGCGGTAAAGAACTACGCCAAAAAGAACCCGCATTCGATGGGCGAATGGAAATCGGACTCAAAGTCGCATGTATCCGCAATGTCTGAAGGCGATTTCTACGGAAGCGAAAAATCGGTGACGATCGAAAACGCAACGTCATACCGAATCGAATTCACCGATATTAATGGCAATACCAAAATATTAAAAGACAACGCACCACTGCTCGACGGCGAAATTATCGACAGCGCCGTGCTAAGCATATCGTCACTCAAAAGATTCATCGCCGATCAAATCGCCGATGCCAAAGCAAAAGACGTTTTGTTTTCGGTTCACCTAAAGGCAACGATGATGAAGGTTTCGGATCCGATCATTTTTGGGGCCATCGTCGATGTATTTTACGCACCGGTTTTTGAAAAATTCTCAACGCTTTTCGCCGAACTTGGTGTCAACACCCGAAATGGTTTCGGCGATGTTTACGAAAAGGTAGCGGGTCATCCAAAGCAGGCCGAAGTCCAGGCCGCAATTGCAGAAGTGTATAAAAAGGCGCCTGCGATCGCAATGGTAAATTCAGACAAAGGAATAACGAACCTCCACGTCCCTTCCGATGTCATCGTCGATGCTTCGATGGCCGCAATGATCCGTACGTCAGGCCAAATGTATAACGCACAGGGCAAAGGCCAGGACACAAAGGCAATCATTCCAGATCGTACCTATGCCGGTCTGTATTCGACAACTATGGAGTTTTGTAAAGTTCATGGCGCATTCGACCCGACGACAATGGGAACGGTACCAAACGTGGGATTAATGGCTCAGGCAGCCGAAGAATACGGATCTCACGACAAAACATTCCGTATCGATACCGACGGCACTGTAAAAATCGTAAATGGCAATGGTGAAACCCTAATGGAACAACGAGTTTACGCAGGCGACATCTTCCGCATGTGCCAAACTAAAGACGGGCCAATTCGTGACTGGGTAAAACTCGCAGTGAACCGTGCAAGATTATCGGCTACTCCTGCCGTTTTCTGGCTCGACGAAAACCGTGCACACGACCGACAGTTGATCCGAAAAGTGGAAACGTATCTGCAGGATCACGACACGGCCGGACTTGACATCCAAATCCTGAATATTACCGAAGCAACTAAATTCACCTTAAAACGCCTGCGTGAAGGAAATGACACGATCTCGGTCACCGGAAACGTACTTCGTGATTATCTAACCGACCTATTCCCAATCCTTGAGCTTGGAACATCGGCAAAAATGCTTTCTATCGTTCCTTTGATGAATGGCGGCGGACTGTTTGAAACCGGCGCCGGCGGATCGGCACCAAAACACGTCGAGCAATTCCTCGAAGAAGGTTATTTACGATGGGATTCGTTGGGCGAATTTCTGGCGTTGGGCGCGTCTTTGGAGCACCTCGGACAAACATTGAATAACCCTAAAGCAATTGTACTTGCCGATGCTTTGGACCAGGCGACCGAGAAATTCCTTGAAACCGACAAATCGCCAGCGCGCAAAATTGGTTCCATTGATAATCGTGGATCGCATTTCTATCTTGCGCTTTATTGGGCTGAAGCACTTGCAGCACAAAATACAGATGCGGAATTGAAAGCGACTTTTAGAGAAATCGCCAACGAACTTCGAACCAATGAAGAAAAAATCAATTCGGAGTTGATTGGTTCACAAGGAAAAAAACAGGAAATTGGCGGCTATTACAAACCTGATTTTATACTGACGGAAAACGCGATGCGGCCAAGTGCGACATTAAATGCTGCGCTTGCCCGATTGTTATAGAACCCAACAGTCCCTTTTGTTTCGACCGTATTTGATATGGCCCGAGCGAAGTGCGAATCAAAGTGAATCCTTATTATCACACGTGGACTTTTGCGTTAGGGATTGAAGCAAGTGCCGCGCACTGCATAAAGCCCGGCGGCGAGAGAGAAGTTCAGGGTTAGGTGGAACTGGTTTCGCCGCAACGCCCAAAAATTCGTATAAATTGCCAATTAGAGGCGGCCAATAGGTCGCCTTCTTTTTTTCCAAAAGAAAAGTTAATAGAAAAAACAGCCGCCGAAGAAATATGTACTTTCATTCGAAAAATTGAAAATGACCTTTAAACTTGAGTTTTTCGTACTCTTGATGTGTTTTTCGTTCAATTCGGTTGCGCAGGAAAAATTCGTCGTCAGCGGAACTATAACCGACAACGCCAGCAATGAAACCCTAATCGGTGTCAACGTCTATTTCCCGGCGTTGGAAACCGGTACTACTACAAATGAATATGGTTTTTATTCGGTGACCGTTCCAAAGGGACAACACACAGTGAGCATCAGTTACATTGGATATGAAACCGTTGATCTGATAATTTCAGTCGATTCAAATATCCGGCAGAATTTTAACCTCAGCCAATCGGGTGAACTGCTCGACGAGGTCATCATCACCGAAAAAAATACAACCAACACGCGAAGCCCCGAAATGAGCGTCAACAAATTGACCATAGCGGCAATTAAGAAAATGCCGGTTGTTTTGGGCGAAGTCGACGTTGTAAAATCGATACTGCTGCTTCCCGGTGTTACCAATGCAGGGGAAGGCGCGTCAGGATTCAACGTCCGCGGTGGCGGTGCCGATCAAAACCTGTTGCTGCTCGATGAGGCAACGATTTACAACTCGTCGCACTTGTTCGGATTCTTTTCTGTTTTTAATCCCGACGCGATCAAAGATCTTAAACTGTACAAAGGCGGGATTCCACCTCGGTTTGGCGGACGCGTTTCATCGGTGCTCGACATTTACCAGAAAGAGGGCAACAGCAGGGAATTCCAAATGAATGGCGGAATCGGGCTCATCTCAAGCCGCCTTCTTGCCGAAGGTCCGATCGTAAAAGACAAAGGCTCGTTTTTGATTGGCGGCCGCTCGTCGTATGCGCATCTGTTCCTCAAATTGACCGATAATGAAAATTCGGCTTACTTCTACGACCTCAACACCAAGTTAAACTATAAAATTGACGACAACAACAGCCTTTATCTTTCGGGATATTTCGGGCGCGATGTATTTGATCTTTTTGGAAGCTTTACGAACATTTACGGAAACGCAACCTTGAACATGCGTTGGAACCATCTGTTTTCGGATAAATTATTTTCGAATTTGTCGGTTATCTACAGCGATTATTACTACGGACTTGAATTGGATTATGTCGGATTTCAGTATGATTCCGGAATCAAGAATTACAACATCAAATACGATTTTAAAAATTATATTTCGGATAAGTTCCGGATGAACTACGGACTGAATGCGATCTATTACGATTTCAATCCCGGAACCATAATTCCGGTTGGAGAAGATTCGGGTTTCAACAAACGGCAACTCGACAAGAAATTCGCGTTTGAACCATCGGCATACATCGAAGCCGAACACAAACTCAGCGACAGGCTTACCGCAATGTACGGAGTTCGATACAGCAGGTTCTATCGCCTGGGAACGTCAACGATAAATCTATATGAAAACAATAATCCTGTGATTTTCAATGAAGAACAGCAGATTTACGAACGCGCGACGCCCATCGGAACCCGTACCTATGGCCGCAACGAGGTCATCAAATCGTATGACAATTTCGAACCCCGGTTTGCGCTGTCGTACCAGCTAACCGACGACAGCTCGTTCAAAGTCAGTTACAACAGGATGACGCAATATCTTCAGTTATTATCGAATACCTCATCGCCCACGCCACTTGACGTCTGGATGCCGGTCGATAATTATACGAAGCCGCAAATCGCCGATCAGTCTGCCATTGGTTACTTCGCAAATTTCGCCAACAACAATTACACGATTGAAGTCGAGTCGTATTATAAAACCGTCGAAAACCGCATCGACTACATCGACGGTGCCGATTTAATTGCGAATGAAGCGATCGAACAGGTGATCCTCAACGGAAAAATGCGGTCGTATGGAATTGAAATGCTGCTGCGGAAAAATACAGGAAAACTTACAGGATGGGTTTCGTATACATTGTCGCGCTC
Organism: Bacteroidota bacterium; assembly: GCA_023427845.1. Taxonomy (GTDB): domain Bacteria; phylum Bacteroidota; class Bacteroidia; order Flavobacteriales; family Flavobacteriaceae; genus Flavobacterium. The sequence continues at coordinate 3,899 of JAEYZX010000128.1, read as the reverse complement.
TGAACAGCAGACGCCAGGCCGCACCGAAGCGGAAACCGGGATCAACAACGGCAAGTGGTACAAATCGCTATACGACAAAACGCATAACCTCGCGATCACGTCGGCTTATGAGCTTAACAAAAAGTGGAGTTTCGGTGCGAATCTGATCGTGCAGACCGGAGCGCCGGTAACGTTCCCAAACGGACAGTACGAATATCAGGGAATCATCGTGCCGAGCTACGGACTCCGGAATGAAAACCGCCTTCCCACCTATCATCACCTCGATGTATCGGCAACCTATACGCCAACCCGAGGCAAAGCCGAACTGGCCCAAGGTAAACCCGAAAAAACCAAAGGCTGGCAGGGCGAATGGGTTTTCAGCATCTATAATTTGTACAACCGTCAAAATGCAGCATCGATCAGTTTCCGTCAGAATGAAACTTCAGGCGCAAACGAAGCCGTACGTTTTTCGATATTCGGCATTGTCCCTGCGGTGAGTTATAACTTCAAATTTTAATCTGATGAAAATAATAAAAATCTTAATTGTGCCGCTCTTTCTGATGTTTCTGTCGTGCGAGGAAGTAGTCGATGTCGATCTCAACACAGCCGCACCCCGACTCGTGATCGACGCATCGCTGAAATGGGAAAAAGGAACCTCCGGAAACAGCCAATCAATCCGGCTTTCAACCACGACAGGCTATTTCGCACCCGAAATTCCGACTGTTTCAGGCGCATCTGTAGTCGTGACCGATTCTCAGAACAATATCTTCTCATTCATCGAATCCGAAGATGGCCTGTACGTTTGCAACAACTTCGCTCCGGTCATTGATGAAGTGTACACAATGACGGTAATTGTAAATGGCCAGACGTATGTGGCGACCGAAACGCTGCGATCGGTTCCTGAAATCGATTCGGTTACGCAAAGCGAAGACGGCGGGTTTACGGGCGATGAGCGTGAAGTCCGGATCACATTTACAGATGATGGCACCACCGACGATTTCTATCTGTTTTCATTCAATTCGCCTGCCGAGCCGTATCCGGTCTATGGCGTTCAGGAAGACCGGCTGATTCAGGGAAACCAAAGTTTTGAAGCGTATTCGGATGAAAATCTTGAGTCCGGCGATTTGATGACGTTGTACATGGGCGGAATCTCGCAGCGTTACTACAACTATTTGCGCGTATTACTCAGCATCTCGGGCGGTGGTGGCGGCAGCCCATTCCAATCGCCACCGGCAACCGTTCGCGGAAATATCGTAAACACCACGAATGCCGATGACTATGCGCTGGGTTATTTCAGCATCATCGAAATCGACGTTGAAACTGTTGTGATTGAGTAGCTTTCCGGCTGTCGAAGTTAATAGTTAACAGAAAGAACTACTTTTGCAACAAACCGTAATCTGTAAACCGTAAACCATCAACTGCCAACTAAAAATGTCCTCCCACCACATAGTCCGCGACGATCAGGAACCTGCACTCATAATTGCAAACGGTGAAGCCTGCAGTGATGGGTTGCTAGGGCAACTGCTCGAATGGTCGCCGTTGGTTGTCGTACTCGACTCGGCAATCGAACGCGTATTGGAAAAGAATATTAAAGTCGACGTACTGCTCGGCGACTTCGACAAAGGCGTCGCCAATGTTGAAAACCTGCAGTATCCGCTTGAGATCGTACACACGCCGGACCAAAATAAAACCGATCTTGAAAAAGCGATTGAATATCTGATCGAACGTAATATTCCCGCGGTCAACATCATTTGGGCAACCGGCCGCCGTGCCGATCATTCGATCAGCAACATGACAAACATTGTGCGATATAAAGACCAAATCAAAATTGTGGTTTTCGACGACTATTCCAAAATCTTCAGGATTCCGAATTCGTTCCAAAAATGGTATACAAAAGACACGATTTTATCGCTGATTCCCGTTGGAGCCGTGAGCGGCATCACATCGGAAAATTTACGGTATGCATTAAAGGACGACACGTTGATTCTTGGCTACAGGAACGGCAGCAGCAACTCGGCCAAAGAAGACGGAATCGTAAGCATTACTTATAATGAAGGCGACCTGCTGATGATGGAGTGCACCGACTAGACCGGATCTTCTTTTCAAACAGGAAGTTTTAAGTTTTCCTAAACTGTTTTTGGATTTATCGTTTGTAATTTTGTACGTTAATAATTACCTTTCTGCATGAAATTCAGTGTTGTATCCGATTACAAACCTACAGGAGACCAGCCGCAGGCAATTGAAAAATTGACCAACGGAATCCAAAGCGGAGAAAAATATCAAACTTTATTAGGAGTTACCGGATCCGGGAAGACGTTTACGATGGCGAACGTAATCCAAAACGTTGAAAAACCGACGCTTGTGCTTGCGCATAATAAGACACTTGCAGCGCAATTGTACTCCGAATTCAAGCAGTTTTTCCCGAACAATGCGGTTGAATATTTTGTTTCCTACTACGATTACTACCAACCCGAAGCGTTCATTCCTGTCACCGGAACCTATATCGAAAAAGACCTTTCGATAAACGAAGAACTCGAGAAGATGCGGTTGAGCACGACCTCATCGCTGCTTTCGGGCAGGCGCGACATCATCGTGGTTTCATCGGTTTCGTGTTTATACGGTATCGGAAACCCGGTAGAATTTCAGAAAAATGTCATTTCGATAGCAAAAGACCAGGTAATTTCAAGAACGAAATTATTGCACCGGCTTGTTCAGAGTTTGTACGCCCGAACCGAAGCCGATTTCACACCCGGAACATTCCGTATCAAAGGCGATACCGTCGAGGTTTTCCCGAGTTATGGCGATGAGCCGTTCCGCATTCATTTCTTTGGCGACGAAATCGAGGAGATCGAAGCGTTTGATGCAAAAACGTCGAAAGTTCTTGAAAAATACAACAGATTGAACATTTATCCTGCGAACATGTTCGTGACTTCACCCGAAGTTTTGAACGGTGCGATTTGGGAAATCCAGCAGGATCTCGTGAAGCAGGTCGACTATTTCAAATCGATTGGGAAGCACCTTGAAGCAAAACGCCTTGAAGAACGTACGAATTTCGATCTTGAAATGATACGCGAACTCGGCTATTGCTCCGGAATCGAAAACTACTCGCGTTATCTCGACCGCCGACTGCCCGGGACAAGGCCGTTCTGTTTGCTTGATTATTTTCCAAAAGACTATCTGATGGTGGTCGACGAAAGCCATGTAACATTGTCGCAGGTCAGTGCAATGTATGGCGGCGATCGCTCCCGGAAGGAAAATCTTGTAGAATACGGTTTCCGATTACCTGCCGCAATGGACAACCGCCCGTTGAAATTCGAGGAGTTTGAGGCCATGCAGAACCAGGTCGTTTATGTATCGGCAACACCGGCTGATTATGAACTGCAGAAATCGGAAGGTATTTATGTGGAGCAGATCATCCGCCCGACCGGGCTTTTGGATCCGATTATTGAAATCCGTCCAAGTTTAAATCAGATTGACGATTTGATCGAGGAAATCCAGGTCCGTGCCGAGAATGACGAACGTGTGCTTGTAACAACACTGACCAAGCGAATGGCCGAAGAACTGACGAAATATTTGACGAAAGTTTCGATCCGATGTCGGTACATCCATTCTGAAGTCGACACTCTGGAACGTGTCGAAATCATGCAGGATTTACGAAAAGGTTTGTTTGACGTGCTGATTGGCGTAAACCTTTTGCGTGAAGGCCTCGATTTGCCTGAAGTTTCGCTTGTTGCAATACTCGACGCGGATAAGGAAGGATTTCTGCGAAGCAACCGCTCGCTGACACAAACGGTGGGACGCGCTGCGAGAAACGTTAACGGAAAAGCGATTATGTACGCCGACACGATTACGAGCAGCATGCAAAAAACGATTGACGAAACGAACTACCGTCGCGAAAAGCAGCTTGCATACAACAAACT
>JAEYZX010000014.1 GCA_023427845.1 Bacteroidota bacterium | reverse complement strand
ACATTACCATTGCTTGAAGCCGGTGAACAGGCACAAAAACAATATGGCGACCAGGCAAAACGCGCAGACCAGGAATTTTTGCTCAAGGCAATCGACCTTGCTAATGAATGCGATCTGAAATATAAAGTCAGCCAGAACCAACGGCTGCTTGTCGAGCTTTGCCTGATGCAACTTGCCTCCATCACTTATGATGGAGAAAAAAAAAAGTTGACGGATTTATAATTCCGCCGAATTTCTTTTACGGACGCGTACTGGAAATTGACGTACAAGTCCCCGAAATCGTTGCGGTTGCCGAAGAAACCGTTGCACCACTTCCCGCCGGTTCACAGCAACCTATCGCAACTCCTGCCGCTTCCCAGCCAATTGAAATGCCGGCTGCACCAAATGGCGTAAATGTTTCAGCATTATCTCTGGCGAGCATTCGCGCAAAACGTGAGTTGGCAGAATCCATAAAGAAAAACGTAAAGGATGAAGTCCATTTACCGACCGAACCTTTTACCGAAACCGACATGTTATTGCAATGGACTAAATTTGCGCAGCGTTTAAGTGATCGCGGACACAAGATCATGGAGTCGCTTTTATTGATCAACGACCCGAAGCTGGAAGGAACAACAATTGTGCATGAGCTTCCGAATGAAGGATCGAAAATTGAATTTGAAAGCGGAAAGCACGAGCTTGTGGGGTATTTGCGCGGAAAACTTCACAATCACGATATTGACATCAAGGTAATCGTGAATGAAAACATCGATGCGCGGAAAGCATTTACGCCCCAGGATCGTTATAACCGGCTCAATGAGATTAATCCAAGCCTTGACCTACTGCGACGAACATTTGACCTCGATATTTAGCCATTAAACTTTATCGTAATACAGTGCTTTTACGATTCCGTCCGATAATCCGATTTTTGGCACATAGATGTTGCGTGCGCCACTCCATTTCATCGCATTCAAATACACCCGAAGCGCAGGAACAATGACATCGGCACGGTCCGGATTGAGTCCGAGTTCGGAAACACGTTGCTCATACGAAAGCGAATTCAGCAGTGCGTATTGCGTTTGAAGATACATATACGATAAGGGTTTTTCCTGCAATTTGCCCGACATCTTGAAAACTTTGTTGATATTCCCACCCGACCCGATTAGGATGACCTGATCGTAATGGACTGTATTTGCCTTGATCCATTTTTCGATTTCGTGCCATACGATATCGTTTACCATATTGTTAATAAGACGTACGGTGCCGACTTTAAACGATTTCGATACGACCATTTTCCCGTTCGAGAACAGCGAAAATTCGGTGCTGCCACCACCAACATCAACGTAAAGATACGTCTGCTCGGTCCTGAGCAAATAATGTAGATCGGTTGAGGCGATTATTGCCGCTTCGCGTTTGCCGTCGATTATTTCGATATTGATGTCGGCTTGCTCGCGAATCATATCGGCCACTTCCTTACCGTTATAAGCTTCTCGCATGGCGGATGTGGCGCAGGCCATGTATCGTTCGACTTTGTGGACTTTCATCAGCAGTTTAAAAGCTTTCATCGCGTCGACCATGCGTTCGATGTTCTCCTGCGAAATTTCGCCTACTGTAAATGCATCCTGTCCTAACCTGATAGGTACCCGGACGAGCGAGCTTTTGCTGAACTGTGTCTCCTTGCCCCGTTCTTCAATAATATTGGACACCAGTAACCGCATCGCGTTGGATCCGATATCTATGGCGGCATATTTTTTTATGTTGATCATGGGTTTGTTTAGGGATTAGGGGTTAGGGATTAGGGATAAGGGATAAGGGATAAGGGATTAGGGATTAGATTATACATATATTAATTTTATAAAAACAATATTTCTTCCTTTTGCGATCTGCCCCGGATGGCAGCGAAAAGCCCCGAATTTTGCAAACTTCTTTTTCCCGTCATTGCATCGCGACCGGAGGAAGCGCATCGCAATGGCGCCGGAAAAACGGTTTGCATTTGAGGGCTTGCAGCGAACAGCCGGAAAAGGCCCTTACAATACCTCTGCAATTACTTCCAAACGATCGCGGTAATAATTATAAGTCTCCTCCTGCGCCCTGAAAACCGGGCGATCGCCACGCGGACGGTAATTGTTGTCGAGGTTTTCTGAATGCAGCCGCGCTTTTACGTTGCCTTTCCATCCGACCTCAAATGCGTCGAGCAGTTCATTTTTAATATCGGGATCGTATATCGGGCAGGTGACTTCCACACGTCCGTCAAGGTTCCGCGTCATAAAATCGGCCGACGAAATATAGACGTCGGTGTTGCCGCCATTTTCAAATATGAACATCCTTGAATGTTCAAGAAAATTATCGACTATGCTGATGGCTTCAATATTTTCGCTCATTCCTTTTACGCCCGGGATCAAGGAGCAGATTCCGCGTACCCACAATCTAATCTTGACACCGGCGTTGCTCGCTTCGTATAGCTTGTCTATCATCCCGAAATCGGAAAGGCTGTTCATTTTCAGGTTTATGCATGCTTTTTTGCCATCATTGGCAAACTGTATTTCGCGGTCGATGAGTTTATAGAAACGGGTGCGGCTGTAATGGGGCGATACAATCAAGTGCTTGTAGCGGTGGACGCGGTAATTGACATCGAAAAAATCGAAAATTTTCGCAACGTCTTTCAATATTTGCTGATGGCTGGTAAACAAGGTGACATCGGTATAAACTTTGGCGGTATTTTCGTTGAAGTTTCCGGTCGAAATGAATCCGAAGCGTTTTAATTTCCCCTCTTCAATCCGCTCGATCAGGCATATTTTACTGTGTACTTTAAGCCCTTTGATTCCGAAAATGAGTTCGATGCCTTCGGTCTGCATCTGTTCGGCATAGGATATGTTGCTCGCCTCATCGAACCGCGCCTGCAACTCGATTTGGACGGTGACCTTTTTTCCGTTCTTTGCCGCGTTTATAAGCGAACTGATGATTTGCGAATTGCGTGCCAGTCGGTACAATGTAATTTTTATTGCGGTCACTTTCGGGTCCAATGCGGCTTCGCGAAGAAATTTTATCAGATACGAAAATGACTGATAGGGCGCATTGACAAGATAATCCTTGTGTGCGATTCGTTGAAGAATGCTGCCGTCGAGGCTGAGGCCGTCTACAGGCAATGGCGTTTTAGGCTGGTAAAGCAAATCAAATCGGCCCAGATGTGGGAAACTCATGTAATCGCGTCGGTTGTGATAGCGACCACCCGGAATAATGCTGTCGGATGCGTCGATTCCCATTTGTGTCAGGAAAAATTTCAGGGTGTCCTTCCCTATCGATTTGTCGTATACAAACCGGACAGGTTCACCGATGCGCCGGTCTTTTACGCTTGTGGCGATTTTTTCGAGCATGCTTTTGCTCATGTCGCTGTCGATGTCAAGTTCGGCATCACGCGTAATTTTTATCATGTGTGCCTTAACGCTATGGTAGTCGAAGATATTAAAGATACTACTGAGGTTGTATCGGATAACATCGTCAAGCATAATGACATACTGCTTTTCGTCGGTCGATGGCAAGACAACGAACCGGTTTAATGTCCGCGGCATTTCGATCACCGCATAACGGACTTCCTTTTTCGGTTTTTTTTCACCTTCGGCGACATCGCGTTGTTGGTTTGGCTTCATTACGAGTTTGACCGCCAAATAACCTGAAGTATCGCGAAGCACCGGGAATTCGGCCAGATCGTTGAGGATGATGGTCACCAACGCCGGACTCACATGCTGGATGAAAAAATCCTTGATGAAATTCTGCTGCTCTTTGGAAATTTGTTTTTCATTAATAATGAAAATATTTTCTTTTTCGAGTTTGTTTTCAATGATATTGAGGATCCGGAGGCTTTCGGATTGTTGTTGAATTACGATTTCGGTAATGTCTTTAACAAGTTGCTGCGCACTGATTCCGCCAAGCACATTCTCTCCCGAAACGCCTGAAAGGCTCAGGCGGCGTATAGCGGCAAAACGGACGCGGAAAAATTCATCGAGGTTGTTGGAGAAAATTCCGAGGAATCGCATCCTGTCCAACAACGGAACCGCATCATCGGCGGCTTCCTGCAACACGCGTGCATTGAATGCAAGCCAACTTTTTTCCCTGTCAATATAACGGTAACCATTTTCTGATGTCATGCTTTTAAATCTCTTGGAAAAACAACGTTTTTGATGCTACCTTTTTTGAGTTGGCTCCACCCGCTGATTTCGAATACAAGCGAGACAAAACCACAGGTCGGCACATTGTCGATATATATACTGCCAAATTTATTGACAAAATTCGTAATAGCCTCGTTATGTCCGAAAAGAATAACGTTTTCATGATCGTCGTCGAGCGACCTGACAATCGACTCCAGCCGAATTTCATCGAACGTGTACAGCTCATCTCGCCAGATGATGGCATCGATCGGATACTGAATGTGCGCAGCGACCAACAATGCAGTATCGGCAGCGCGCCGTGCCGTACTTGATTGGATAACTATCGGGCTCGGAAGAATCGGAATAATCTCCTGAGCTACTTTCGGGGCATCGGCCCTGCCTCGATTCGCCAAAGGCCGGTCAAAATCATCCAGACCATAATTCCAATCGGATTTGCCGTGGCGCATCAACATCAATTGCTTCATCTCATCATTTTTTATAGCACCAAAATACGAAATTGAACACCGTCAATAACAAAAAAACCGTTAAACAACCGATTTACAACCACTTAAATATGTGTAAGAAAATACTAATAAAATTGTTAATAGATGTATTTAATCTATGAAATATGACACTTTATCGATGATTTTGTTGCAGAGAATTTTAAATTAACATAATTTTCGACGATGTGATTATATAGAAACTGCTGTGTTTGAAATGATTGAAATTCCCGAAATACACATTTTCGTTCAATTTGCCGACAGTTTAACGACTTTCTATGCGAGTTGTGGAATAATCGCTGTATTTGCGGTGAATCTGTTTATTTTAGACGCCCGGTTATTATTATCGGCCCCATGAATTTAATAAGACCAATACTATCAATTCAATACTTCGGAAAAATTTTTCGGCATATTCGCGCGTGGCAATTTGTCGTTTTTCTGTCACTGCCTATTTGCAGTATCGCACAAGAGGCTGATCCACGCATAATTACGATTAGTGAAAAGAAGCTAACGGAAGCTGAGAGGACAGACTTTGTCAAACTTACGACCGAAGTTCAGTCGGCCACTTATTACCAGGACGATCTCCAAAAAAATTTCGGAACCTTTCCTGTTTGTTTCATCACCGATATCAAATCGATGACCACCGGCAATGCGCAGCTGACAGGTCCCGACATTGAAGCTGTAATAATTAAATTGACTGATAGCATCGACATTGGCAAGAAGCTCGATTTGTCGCGTTTTGCGAACTTTCCAAAATTGCGGTATATCTATTTTATATCGGAGGTCGAAATATCAAAACAGTCCCTATCCGAAATGTTGATTAATCAGTCGCCGTCATGGACTATCGTATATACAATTAGTAAACAAACGTGAAAAGACTTAAACATAACTTTGGTTATTTTCTGGCTTTACTCGCTATGCTGTGCGTGGGCAATGTTACTGCACAGATATGTGTACCCTTTACCCAACGCGCTTCACAATATACACCTGCCAAAACCTTATATAATGTAAAAGGCGATTTTACAATGATCGGTAACACTAACCTGACATTGCAGAATTACGGCGATTTAACGCAGAACGGCAATAACATAATGGTTTATACCGATGTCGATTCACCCGAGCTGACAGGTATCGGCGGCCTGCCTACATTCAATTCTTCATCGGCTACACTTACTTTTTCGTCCGAAAACGGGGCGGTTCCTTCATGTTCGAACATTGTGTATGCGGGGTTGTATTGGACAGGCCGGGCAAAGAATATTGGTCCGAGCCCGAACACCTTTGCGGTTACCAAGAACAATGTGACCAAAATCTTCGACAAAAGAAAAATTCAGCTCAAAGGACCAAATGCATCCGAATACACCGAATTCACTGCTGCGGCAAACGATATTTATTATCCGACAAACGCACATGATTTCATGTACTCGGCCTATACTGAAGTCACCGATTATGTAAAGGCAAATGGAATAGGTACTTATTTTGCTGCCGATATCGCACTCATCGAAGGCAATGGCGGTGGTACCGGGTTTTATGGCGGATGGGGAATGATAGTTATTTACGAGAATTCAAATATGAAGCACCGTGATATCACAATTTTTGACGGACACGCATTTGTGGTTGCAGGTAATGCGAATTTCGATATTCCGGTTACCAGTTTCCACACCGCCCAAACGGGTCCTGTGGGCGTAAAACTGGGATATATGGCAGGCGAAGGCGATAATGGGATATCAGGTGACTATTTTAAGATTAAAAAAGACAGCGACGATACGTATATCAGCCTCAACCACGATTTGAACACTGCTACGAATTTTTTCAATTCGTCAATTCAAACCGGAGGAAACGCACGTAATCCAAACCTATTAAACAACAGCGGGCTCGATATCGCGATGTTTGAAATTCCGAATCCCGACAATTCGGTGATCGGAAATAACCAGACCTCGACAAATTTCAGATACGGTTCGATGGGCGACACCTATATCATCTTTGCCGTCGCAATGGCTGTCGATGCTTATATTCCCGATATCGAAGGAATCATCACCGCTGTAAGCATTGACGGGGCGCCGCCCACATCACAGCCTACTGTTGAACCGGGAGAAAACATAGTTTATAAGGTCGAGGTAAAAAACACCGGTACGGAAGCGATTCACAACGCCAAGATCAAGATCCCGATACCTTATAATGCAACCTATGTCGAAAATAGCGCGACAACCAATGTTTTTGTTACCCCCACTCCAACGCCAAACAGCCTTGCCTTTGATCCCTCGATGGGCGTGAATGGCTCATTAGTGTGGAATATCGGAACGTTGCCGTTGCAGCAGAATCCGCAAAGCATACTCGGCGAATTGACTTTCACACTTCAGGCAAGTGAAAACTGCACGCTATTAAAAAATACAGGATGTAATAATGTCATTGCAGTCAACGGCGGATTGAGCGGCAGCGGGGCATTGAGTATGATTCAGTTTGAGAACACACCTTTGATCCAAGGCTATATCACATCGGGAGTTTGCACGGGTACGGCAATTCCGGCCCCACTGCGGATTACACTCGACGCAACGGATTTTATTTCGCAAAACTGTCCGGGAATTCCACCATTAACGTCGTTTATGTTCTGTGATCCCGGAAATGCTATTCCCGTATCGGCGATTTCCAGTGGATTTCCCCCAGGAACTTTTTTCTTTAATCAGTATCCGGTCGTTAGCGGAAGCACGATTCAATATACGATGACCAATCCGTTTCCTGCGACTGCGGGAACTTCCACTTATTACGCAGTACCGCCAGGAAATACGGGATGTTTTTATCAATTCACGATTGTTGTGGGCGACATTACGAGTATGCCGGTAACTGAAAATGTTACCTATTGCGTCGGATCCGTTGCACAACCGCTGACAGCAACGCCAACAGTTTCCGGATATACCTTGTATTATTATGCTTCGCCGACTTCAGATCCGCAGCTGTCGCTTGTTCCTTCAACGGCAACAGCAGGTGTTTTTACATACTATGTAGCCGAAGCGCAATCGCCCTCGTGTATCGGACCCAAAAAACCCATTACGGTAACGGTTCTGGCGGGACCTGCAGTTCAAGCTCCACCTGCCTCTACCGTAGAGGCCTGTACGATAAATAGTGTCAACGGACTTCCTGTCAGCAATACGCAATCGACAATAACGGAGGAGCAATTTGTTGCGGCAGGCGGAACTGTTCCAAACGATTCGATGATCACATCGATTACGTATAGTGATGCAATCACCGGAACCTGTCCGAAGACTTTAACCCGTTCCTTTACAATTACATCATCATGCGGCACTCCGCAAATACTTACGCAGATTGTTACGATTTCGGATACCGTTCCGCCAACCATAAATCCGCTACCTTCAGCCTCCGTTATTGAATGTGGCAGCCCACTTAATTTTACCCAGGCAACAGCAACAGATAATTGTGGAACTCCGGTTACGTTGACCTTCCAGGACATAAGTACTCAGGGATTGTGTACAGGATCACATTCGGTTACAAGGACTTGGACCGCAACCGACGCTTGTGGTAATTCGGTAATGGCAACGCAAACTATTTCTGTTCAGGATACTACTCCGCCATCTGTTTCATCTGCACAAAACATCACAATATCATGCGGAAGCAGCGAATCGGCAATTGATGACTGGCTTGCAAACAATGGAAATTCGGTTGCGTCGGGCGATTGTTCGCAAATAACATGGAGCAATAATTATGTGCCTTTGCCTGCCGGGACATCCGGAACTGTACAAGTTACGTTTACCGCGACCGATGCAAGCGGGAACACTGCCAGTACGAATGCCACGGCCACATTTACGTCTCCTGTCACCGTACCAATTTTCAATGCTATACCTGATATTTGCAGTGGGACGACAGCACCGGTTCTGCCGGCAATTTCAACCAACGGAATTTCCGGTACCTGGGATCCGCCAACAATCGACAATGCCATTTCAGGAACCTACACTTTTTATCCTGACACGGGCCAATGTGCATCAACCACGCAAATTATGGTCAATGTTATCCCGTCGGTTACTCCCACGTTCAGCTTTCCGACATCGATTTGCGAGGGTGACGCGGTCCCTGATTTACCTGATTCATCAGACAACGGAATATCCGGCAGCTGGTCGCCCTCAGTAATTGCCGGCACGCAATCTGCAGATTATATTTTTACTCCAGAAAATGGATTGTGTTCTTCGGAAATCACCCTATCATTTACAGTTAACCCGTCGAATTCAGGGACTGCGCAGGCTTATGCCCAATGCAATAGCGATATAGGGCTTACAATCGATTTAATGACGACTCTTCCGGACAATGTTCCGGATGGCGGAACGTGGATTGACACCGATAATACCGGCGCGCTGAATGGCGATACCTTCTTGCCGAACGGAGTTCCGACCGGGGTTTATACAGTAACATATGAAGTAAGTTCGGGTGAATGTCCTAGTTCTATCGACGTTCAAATAGAAGTCGATGACGACTGTTCTGTACTTGGTTGCGGAAATATTATTGTCCACAATGCTTTTTCACCAAACAATGATGGAGTAAACGATAAATTCGTTATCGAAAACCTCGAAGACACGAGCTGCTATCCGACAAACAAACTTGAAATTTACAACCGTTGGCAGGTTTTAGTGTATGAAACGCAGCAATATGACAACAGGACAAGATATTTTAGCGGAATTTCGGAAGGACGCGCAACAATTGAAAAACAATCCGAACTTCCGACCGGAACCTATTTTTACTTGCTGCAATACACAACGTCTGATGGGAAAGTCGTGAAAAAAGACGGATATTTATACCTGTCGAGGTAATGGTAATCGATCTGCCAATATGAAAGAAAAAATTCTACTTTTCGTCTTGCTGTTTTCTGCCGCGATCCAGGCGCAACAAGATGCGCAGTTCACTCAGTATATGTACAATACAATCAATGTCAATCCGGCTTATGCGGGTTCAAGAGGTGTTGTGAGCATATTCGGATTACATCGTACACAATGGGTCGGAATGGATGGAGCGCCTGTCACAAACGCGTTTTCGGTAAATACGCCAGTAGGCAATAATGGTGTTGGGCTAGGTGTTTCGTTAATTAATGACAAGATTGGGCCAACGACCGAAAACACATTATCGGTCGATTTTTCATACACCGTCAAAACATCTGAATCCTACAAATTGTCTTTCGGTTTAAAAGCTACCGCTAACTTATTCAGCCTTGATCCCAACATGCTGAATCCTGAAGATCAGAACGATGCTACACTTCAGGGATTCGACAATGAATTCTCACCGAATATCGGAGCCGGTATCTACTGGCATTCCGATAAAAGTTATATCGGTCTTTCAGTTCCCGCATTTATCGAAACCACGCGATACAGCGATAATGAAGTAGCGATCAATCAGGAAAAGCTGAATGTTTATTTAATTGCCGGCTATGTATTTGACTTAAATCCGACCATTCAGTTCAAACCTGCGTTGCTTACGAAAATGGTCGCAGGCGCGCCGCTGCAGGTGGATGTATCCGGGAATTTCCTGTTTTATGAAAAGTTTGTTCTTGGTGCGGCATATAGATGGGAAGCTGCAGTAAGTGCGATGGCAGGTTTTCAGATTACCGATGGCATTTATATCGGTTATGGATACGATATGGATACGACCGAACTTCAAAATTATAATCGGGGTTCGCACGAGGTATTCCTGAGGTTTGAACTTTTGGGTTCAGGCAAAAAAATTATTTCTCCAAGATTTTTCTAAGATGAAAAGTAAAATAATCATCGGTTTATTGCTTCTAACAACCTTCGGCAACTACGCGCAGCAAGCTGGCATTGCGCTGGCCAATAAGAAGTACGGTCAATTTGCATATGTCGACGCAATCCGGATTTACGAACGGATTGCGGAAAAAGGACATAAGTCGGCCGACATGTTCCAAAAACTTGGCGACGCATATTATTTCAACGCCCAGCACGATAAAGCCGCAAAGTGGTATGGCGAACTGTTTAAAATCGGGAAGAAAATAAAACCTGAATATTATTATCGATACGCGCAGTCCCTGAAATCGGTTGGCGATTATACGAAATCTGACGAAATGATGACCGATTTCGCATCGCAGACAAAATCCGACAAGCGTTCAATGCATTTCATCGAAAACCGCGATTATCTTACGGAAATCAAAGCAAATTCAGGTCGGTACATCATTAAAGATGCAGGAATCAATTCGGCTTATTCCGATTACGGAGCGGTGATTTTGGACAATAAACTGGTGTTTGCGTCGGCTCGGGATACAGGCGGACTGATCTCACGTAAGCACAAATGGACCAATCAAAGCTTCACGTCACTTTACGCAGCTGAAAGAGTTGCCGATTCGCTTGGAAAGCCTGCAAAATTCGCTAAAAATGTCAATTCGCGTTTTCATGAAGCAACGCCGGTCTTTTCAAATGACGGGACGACTATGTATTTTACCCGAAATAATTTTAATGACGGAAAAAAAGGCAAGAACAGTAAAAAGATCACACTGCTGAAAATATATCGTGCTACCCTAACCGAGGGCAAATGGGATAACGTAAAGGAACTTCCGTTCAACAGCGACAACTATAGTACGGCGCATCCTGCTTTGAGCCGGGATGGGAGCACTTTGTACTTTGTTTCCGATATGCCGGGAAGTATCGGGCAGTCTGATTTATACCGCGTGGAAATCCTGGCAGATGGAAAGTTCGGAAAGCCGGAAAACCTCGGCCCGGCCATCAATACCGAAGGCCGCGAGACGTTTCCTACAATAATTGATGACGAATTGTATTTTGCGACCGATGGACGTCCGGGACTTGGCGGACTCGACATTTATGTGTCGGCCATCAATGCCGACGGTACTTACAGCAAACCGCAAAACATAGGCGAGCCGGCAAATTCACCAAAAGATGATTTTTCGTATTTGATCGATCCGGAAACGCGTATTGGTTACCTGACTTCTAACCGCGATGGCGGAAAGGGTTATGATGATATTTATCGGTTCACTGAAACCCGAAAATTAACATGTGAGCACATCCTTGCGGGAACTGTAACCGATTTTCTTTCCAAAGAACTTATCCCACGGGCAAAAATTTCACTTTTCGATCAAAATTTCACTCTTTTGAAAGAAATCCACTCGGATCAAAACGGATTTTACACATTTGCTGTTAATTGTGGGACTGCTTATTATGTACGCGCCGAAAAAGAACTGTACAATACAAGTGAAAAACCTGTCATGATTCCGGCTGAAACAGGCAAAACCACACTTCCGCTTGAACTTTCCACTACTCGTGCAAATGTATCGGTAGGAACAGACCTTGCAAAAGTACTTGATATTAAAATCATTTATTTCGATTTGGATAAATGGGATATTCGTGAGGATGCCGCACTTGAACTTCAAAAGGTGGCCGAGGTGCTCAAAGAATATCCGACGATGAAAATTGACATCCGATCGCATACCGACAGCCGGCAATCGCATAAATACAATCAGGAATTATCTGATAAACGCGCAAACTCTACACTTGAATGGCTCGTATCGAACGGCATCGACCGGTCGCGGTTAAGCGGAAAGGGATTTGGCGAAAGCAATTTACTTAACAACTGCAAGGATGGCGTGTCGTGCTCGGAAGAAGAGCATCAGCAAAACCGACGAAGTGAATTCATTGTAACCAATTTGTAATTATGAGGGAATTGATGTTGATTATGCACTTTCTTGGCCTTGGGCTAGGATTGGGCACTGCGTTTGCGCATGCATTTCTCGGTGCTGCGACATCAAAAATGCAGGATGACGAGAAGATTAAATTTAGATTACACACACTTGCACTGGCCAAAATGGGAAACATTGGATTGGTACTGCTGGTAGTCTCCGGAGTTTTTCTAATAATTCCCTTTTGGGATTCATTGTTGTCGCTTCCGCTGCTCATGCTTAAGCTCGCGCTTGTTCTTGTTTTGATCGTTTTCATTACACTCATCAACCTGTGGGGTATCAAGGCAGCGAAAAGTGAATCGGCAAAACATCTTTCAAAAATGGAAAGGCTCGGAAAGCTGATGCTTTTATTGTCGGTTTCAATCGTGATAATTGCAGTTTGCGTTTTCCACTAACAAAAAAAACCACTCCGGAGAGTGGTTAATAAAACAAAAAACATATTTACAATCTACTACTTTTTTATAAAGATATTGGTGTAATAATTTTTACCTGTTTCGGGATCTTCAGATATTGAAATGCCGAAATGTGTAAAATCGCCTTCGATATTGGCTTTATGCCCCGGACTTGCTAACCAGGCATGTAAGACACCAGCCGGAGTTGTATAGTTATAGGCTACATTCTCATTCACTTTCACGGCACCTAAAACCTGGATGATGTTGTTTGATCTTTCCTCAAAATAATCGTGGTTAACGACATTGTTTACGATCATATACTCATTGTGTTCGGCCGATTTGTATGAAATATGGTTAATCGTCTGTAATGTGTTAAGTCCGATGCTTACCCGATATTCATTTATCTGACGTGCCAACTCAATTTCGGCATCATTGTATTCATATTCATAAACTACCGAATTTTCACTCGAGATAATCTCATCAGACGCATCAGACGAACATGATCCCAAAGTTAAAATCACCGACACAAAAAATAGGGATTTAAGTAAGTTTGTTCTCATAGTCAGCAGGTTAAGTTTAAAAGTAGAATGTGGGGCAAACTCTTTTTAATATGATCGAAATCGTAAGCCAATATTAGCTATAAATCCGTTTAACTGCCAAAAAAAATCGACGAACTACACTATTTTGTATAATAATATAAAAGTAATCTTACAAATGCATATAAAAAAAGATCGTGCAATACGATCTTCTTTGAAGTAACTCAAAACTAGGGCGCTAGCCTGACGTGTTTCCAAACGTCTTCCATTTCTTTTTTGTAACGTATACGGTCATGAAGGCGATTTGGCCGTCCTTGCCAGAATTCAATTTCTACGGGCTTTACAAGAAATCCTCCCCAATGTTCCGGACGTGGTACGTCTTTTTCAGCAAATTCAATTTCAAGTGCAGCCAATTCCCGCTCCATGTCGTCACGGGATGCGATAATTTCACTTTGGCTGGATACGACAGCTCCAAGTTTACTTCCAAATGGCCGGCTGGCGAAGTAGGCATCCGAGACCTCGGCAGCTGTTTGTTCAGCGATTCCTTTTATGATTACCTGACGTTCCAGCGACGGCCAGAAGAATGATAGGCAAACACGCGGATTTTGCAATATTGCCCTACCCTTTTCGGAATTGTAATTCGTATAAAATACAAATCCGTCTTCGGTGAACTGCTTTAATAGTACGATACGTGTTTTCGGAAATCCATCGATGCCAATCGTTGCAACGCTCATTGCATTGACTTCATCGACTCCGCCTGCCTCGCGTACCTCGTGAAACCAACTATTAAAAAGTGTCATCGGCCCTTCTGGCAGCTGTGTTTCTATGAGCTGGCTTTTCTCGTATGACTTTCTATAATGGCTTAAATCTTCCATCGGATTACATTTTATGCTGAATTTACGAAATTCCGTGATTAAAATTCGAATGTCTTTCCGTCATCTGCGAGCAATACATCAGCGAAAATACCGGAAGCCTCTGTGTGGAAAGCGTTGATATCGCCATATCGCGTTGAATAATGCCCGAGCACCAATTGTTTCACATTTGCTTTCAGTGCGATCGTCGCGGCCTGTTTTGCGGTTGCGTGCATTGTTTTTCCCGCTAGCAGCACTTCCGATTCAAGAAATGTCGATTCATGATATAAAATGTCGACATTATTGATAAGTGGAATTATATCTTCATTATAGACGGTATCGGAGCAAAACGCGTAACTCTTTGGCGGCGGCGGGTCGAAAGTCAGTTCGGCATTAGGAACAATCCGGCCATCCTCGAGCTTGTGATCTTTACCTGCCTTTATATTTCTATAATAGCTCGAATCGATTTTATGTCGGGCAACCGCCTCTATATTGAGTTTCCGGTCGGCAGGTTTTTCCCGGAATAGATATCCATTCGTATAAATCCGGTGCCGTAGCGGAATCGTACTTACGATAACACTATCATCTTCAAATACTACAACACTTTCATTTGAGTCAAGTTCGTGTATAAACAAGCCGTATGTGGTCCACGAGTTCGATAAACGCAACTGCATTGTGATCAGTTCCTTGATGCCTACCGGGCCATAGATATGCAGATCGGCGGTGCGGCCAAGCAGCATAAAGGTCGACACAAGGCCGATCAGTCCGTATACATGATCGCCATGCAAATGTGAAATAAAAATGTGGTTGATTTTTGAGAACTTGACTTTGTGTTTCCGAAGCTGTACCTGCGTACCCTCGCCACAATCTATAAGGAAAAGACGGTTGCGGATCTCGATCACCTGTGAGGTCGGATTCGTAATCGTACGCGGAGTTGCGGCATAACAGCCGAGTATCGTAAGTTTCAATTCAATTATTTTTTACCCGGATTATTAAAAGCCCAGGTCGCGTTCAATTTCGTCCATTTCAATCACATCATGTGCTTCCTGTATCGTTGGGACAACAACAAGTTTTTCAGATACCTTATCGTAATCGGTATCGGCACAAATCACAAACGACTTTTGTGCTTTTTTTTGCTCCTTGGCAACTGCTAAAAACTGGTTTAAATCTTTGGCTGCTATAGGTCCGCAGCTACTTAAGTTTATGACGACATTTGACGTACGGTAAGTACTTAATTCCTGCGTCAGGTTTTCAAGAAAGTTGGTAAGCTCAACATTTGTTGGACTGATTATGGCGGTAGTCCCTTTTGATTCTATATTCATTGATGTTTTATTTTTGAAGCCAGTAAATAAATGACTGCCATTCTGATTGCAACGCCGTTTTCGACCTGGTTTAGGATTACGGATTGATGGGAATCGGCAACATCCGACGTGATTTCAACTCCGCGATTTATTGGACCGGGGTGCATGATCACAATTTCTTTGTCGAGCGAATCGAGTAACGGTTTGGTGATTCCGTATCGCTGTGTATATTCGCGGGTCGATGGAAAATAATTCACATCCATGCGTTCATTCTGAACCCGAAGGACATTGGCTACGTCGCACCATTCTAGCGCTTTACGTAAATCAGGCTCAACTTTCACTCCAAGTGATTCAATGAACTTGGGAATTAATGTTTTTGGTCCGCATACCTTAACTTCGGCGCCCTGCATCTGCAGTGCATAAATGTTCGAAAGCGCGACTCTCGAATGCAGTATGTCGCCCACAATCACGACTTTTTTTCCGGCCACATCGCCAAGTTTTTCCCTTATTGAATACGAATCCAAAAGTCCTTGTGTTGGATGCTCATGTGCACCGTCGCCCGCATTTACGATGCTTGCCGATACATTCTTCGATAAAAAATACGCGGCGCCGGGATTCGAATGCCGCATCACGACCATGTCGACTTTCATTGATAGTATGTTATTTACGGTATCAACAAGCGTTTCCCCTTTTTTGACAGAGGACTGTGCTGCCGAAAAGCTTATCACGTCGGCCGAGAGCCGTTTTTGGGCGAGTTCGAAAGAGAGTTTTGTGCGCGTACTGTTTTCAAAAAATATATTTGCGATCGTGATGTCGCGAAGCGACGGGACTTTTTTAATCGGACGGTTGATGACTTCCTTAAAATGATCGGCGGTTTCAAAGATCAGCTCGATATCTTTTGCAGTGAGGTATTTGATGCCTAAAAGATGATTTACGCTTAACTCGCTCATTTTATTGCTCTTGATTATTGATTAAAAAAACGGCATCGGCACCTTCATTTTCTTTCCAGTCCACTTTCACTTTCTCATTGTTGATCGCATCAACCTGCCTTCCGCGGTAATCCGGCTGAATTGGAAGATGGCGGCTAAACCTGCGGTCTATTAAAACCAGCAATTCGATTTCGGATGGCCTTCCAAAAGACTGAATTGCGGTCAGCGCCGAACGTATACTTCGTCCTGTATACAATACGTCATCAATAAAAATCACTTTTTTATCATCAACGAGAAAATCAAGTTGGGTCTTGTTTGCTTCGATTGGTTTATCGGTTCGTCGAAAATCATCCCTAAAAAAGGTGATATCCAGAAAGCCAAGTGTAATATCAGAAACATGGTATTCAGATTGTAGCAGGTCTTTCAGCCGATTTGCAAGGTAAATTCCGCGTGGCTGAATTCCGATTAAAACGGTATCCGAGAAATCGAGATGTTTTTCAATTAACTGACATGCCAAACGGTGGAGGATGATATTGACTTCCTTTGAGGTGAGCAATACTTTCTGACCCATAAGTGTGATGTTTGGTCGGTAAAATTAGGGAAAATAATTTTATTGGCCGGAATAACTTTAAACCGCGCTCCGTTAATGTTATAAATCTTTGAAAGAATTTTGTAACCTGACATCCTGTTACATTTTCGAACTTTACTATGTTAAAATCAACAAACTAAATTCAGAACCATGAAAAATCTCAGTTTAAAATTTGCATTGCTTTTTATAATGCTCACCTGTTTTACAAGCTGTGAGCTTATTGGAGATATCTTTCAGGCCGGAATGGCAATCGGGATCATCATCGTAGTATTGATTATTGCGCTGATATTCTGGATTATCAGAAAGATTAAACGATAGTCCATTTTGGTTTAAAGCAACTGGCCACGAATTCACAAGTGTGATTCGTGGCCGGCTTTTATTTTACAATGATTTCTTTACGAATACATTTTCTTTCTCAATTCCTGAACTTTCTCGTCGTCAAGATATTCATCAAATGTCATATAACGGTCGATAGCACCTTGCGGCGTAAGCTCGACAACCCGGTTTGCGACGGTTTGTGCAAACTCATGATCATGCGTCGTAAAGATTACCGATCCTTTAAAATTCTTTAGCGAGTTGTTGAATGCGGTAATCGATTCCAAGTCAAGGTGATTCGTTGGCTCGTCAAGCATCAATACGTTTGCGCGTTCCATCATCATCCGCGAAAGCATGCAGCGCACCTTTTCGCCACCCGACAAAACCCGGCATGTTTTCAAGGCTTCTTCGCCTGAGAAAATCATTTTACCCAGAAAACCGCGGATATAAACTTCGTCGCGCTCTTCCTCGGTTTTTGCCCACTGACGAAGCCAATCAACCAATGTCAGGTCATTTTCGAAAAACGAATGGTTGTCAACGGGAAGGTACGCCTGATTGGTCGTGATTCCCCAATCGAATGTGCCCGAATCGGCCTTTTGATTGTTGTTCAAAATTTCATAGAACGCAGTCGTTGCACGTGAATCTTTCGAGAAGAGCACTATCTTATCGCATTTCGCCATATTTAAATCGACACCCGAAAACAAAGTTTCACCTTCAACAGAAGCGCTTAGGTTTTGGACATTCAGAATTTGATCGCCGGCCTCGCGTTCCTGGTCAAAAATAATCGCCGGGTAACGACGGCTTGATGGTTTGATTTCGGCTATATTCAGTTTGCTGATCATCTTCTTACGCGATGTCGCCTGTTTGGATTTTGCAACGTTGGCACTGAAACGGCGAATGAATTCCTCGAGTTCCTGCTTTTTTTCTTCAGCTTTCTTATTCTGCTGCGCACGTTGTTTTGCCGCTAACTGGCTTGATTCGTACCAAAAAGTGTAATTTCCGGAATAGTGGTTGATCTTTCCGAAATCGATATCGGATATATGCGTACAAACGGCATCCAAAAAGTGACGGTCGTGCGATACGACAATTACGGTATTCTCATAATTCGCAAGGAAATTCTCAAGCCATGCGATCGTTTCAAAATCGAGGTCGTTCGTAGGCTCATCCATGATCAGTACGTCGGGGTTACCGAAAAGCGCCTGCGCAAGAAGCACGCGGACTTTAAGCTTGCCGTCCAAATCTGCCATCATGGTGTAATGGTGCTCTTCGCCTATTCCGAGGTTCGACAACATTGCGGCAGCATCAGAATCGGCGTTCCAGCCATTCATTTCTTCAAACTGAACTTGCAATTCGCCAATTCTGTCAGCGTTCTTGTCGTTATAATCAAGATATAATTCATCCATTTCTTTTTTGACGGCAAACAGGACTTTATTTCCCATCATGACTGTTTCCAGTACAGTATGCTCGTCGAACATGTTATGGTTTTGGTTTAAGACCGACATGCGTTTGCCGGGCTCAAGATGAACGTGGCCTGAAGTCGGATCGAACTCGCCTGACAGGATTTTTAAGAATGTAGATTTTCCGGCACCGTTGGCTCCAATGACACCATAAATATTGCCATGGGTAAAGGTAGTATTGACTTCGTCGAACAGTATTCTTTTACCAAACTGTACCGATAAATTATTGACTGATAACATGAAATATTTTTTAAAATAATTTTTTGCAAAAGTATGAAATTAACAACACTATTTGAGTATTGAAGCCACAGATTATAAGGGCTTTTAATTTAACTATGCATTAACAGTAATATTAACCGCAAGCCGATATTTTTGTTTTCAATCCTTTAGACATGTGCTATTTAAATTTACTCCGTGCGGTGCTGTTCGCGCTTCCGCTGATGCTGCTTGCCTCCTGTGAGCAGCAGTTCGACAGAAATAATTACAAAGCATATTTTGGCGGCGAAATCATTAATCCCACAAGCCGTTATGTATTGTTCTGCCAGGGCAATACAGTCATTGATACAATTCCATTGAAAGATAACAATACCTTCTTCAAAACATTTGATTCGCTTGCCCCCGGAATGTACTCATTTCGTCATAACCCTGAATATCAGAACGTTTATTTCGACAAAAACGACAGCCTGATGGTTCACGTCAATACAAAAAACTTCGATGAATCGATTGTCTTTTGCGGACGCGGCGACCAGAAGAATAATTTCCTGATGGAAACGTATCTGAAGAATGAGGCCTACCGAAATACTATTTATACTGCGTTTGACTATGATGTCGAAAGATTCACAAAAACAATAGACGCGTCACATTCCAAACTTCGGGAGTTTTATGTTTCGGCAAAGGAGGAAATAAAATGGAGCGACGACTTCGACGTTTATGCACGGGCAGCTACTGAT
>JAEYZX010000004.1 GCA_023427845.1 Bacteroidota bacterium | reverse complement strand
GCCGTGAGGTTTGTCGGGAGTTTATGTTCCGCAACGATTTCCATGTAGTCGCTCATCAAATTTTTGATTGCAGCCTGATTGTTGTTTTCCATCCAGCTCTTTACGATGCTGTCGGTTGATGGTAAATGCTGCGCGTATTCTGCTTCCCTGTTAAAGAGTGAATTCGCCGGATATCGCTGCAGAGTGTCGGTTTTAGGTAATTCAACCGAATCGCCAATGTGCGCCGGGATATTATAACCACCATCTAGAAAAACGGCCGCCATGCTAATTGTTCTCAAACGTTTTTCAGCTTCGGCTTCAGAATAGTAACTTCGGATTTTTAGCGACTCTCCAACAATGTACGAGACAGAGTAGGTCAAATTTAAAATGCAGACAAATAATAGGATAGCCCATTCAACATAAAGTGATTTGGCACTTACAGGATAGAATGCCTTTAACGCATTATTCCGCATGTAATAGAAGAACCACATCACAAAAAACAGCAACGTAACCAGGATGCTGAAAAATATGATAATTCCGGTGTCGAGTCCGTAGTCGTTTAAGCTTCGCTCGCTGAAATTAATTTCGCCGTTGAAATAACCGATAAGAAAGAAAATGATATGGAACAGGGCCGCAATTGAAAATGCGGGTATGATTTTCGTGTTCCACAGCAGCGGGTGATGTATAAGCAGATGATTTTGGATTTTTTTGAACATGTGGAATTAAGATTAGGATACGAAAAATCGGCGTGTTGAATTTGAGATGTTCCTGAAATACAGCAATGGAATCTCATTGTCTGCAGCCAGCCTCATAAAATCGGTTACGGCAAAATTTCCGGGAAACGTAACAATATAGGAGCCGCCCGTAAATTCAAGAGAAATCATATGATGTTTCGAAAACAGCGATCCCAATTCGTTTTGTTTCCAACTGCTTTCAAATTCTATCACCAGCGGATTTTCTTCGATTTGTTCGGCATTTGTCGCACCGATTGCGAACAGGTTTTTCTGGATTCCGCTTTTAAGGAAAATCACTTCATCCGATGTTTTTTCCACTTCGTACAATTGTTGCGAACTCATCACGATCCCGACTGGCCGGAACGGCGATTTTGCAATTGCGCGAAAATCCTCAAGTATGGTTTGCTGTGCCAAAATATCGAGGTTTGCCAACGGTTCGTCGATTAGCAGGATTTTTGGTTTCCGAAGCAGCATGCGTGCAAGCTCGAAACGCATTTTGTATCCTGATGACAGATTTTTCCAGCTGTGGTTTCGGAATTTCCGAAGACCGAGCCGTGCGATCGTCAGCTCGACTATTAATGCGTTCTCTTCCGCCGGATAGCCGTAACTCGCTGCGGTAAATTGAAGGTTTTCGAACATTGGGCCATGCCAGGTCTCGGTTCGCTGTGGAATATAAACCAATTGCGTCCGCAAGTCATAAGCGTCGGTATAATCGAAATGGTACTTTAATTGTCCGTTGGTTGGGAAAAGTTCACCACACAATAAGCGCAACAAAGTTGTTTTCCCGTTTCCATTCTCGCCCACAAGTCCGACGATTTCGCCACGCTTCAGTTCCATATTGATCGGGCCGAGTGAAAACGCATGGTCACCGTAGTTTTTTCGTAAACCCTGCGTACTAAGCAAGAGGTCATGCGGCGCAAGCGGTTTTGTGATCAAAAAGTCATGAAGTTCGGTAAGGATCGAATTGTAACGATCTTTCTTTTTCTCGCTTTCTTCGGGGTGAAAATCAAGCCATTGCAGAAACGACAGGGTGCGTTTGTAGAAATTGAGATCGCCGGTGTCGAGCGTGAGGTCAATGATCCGCTTGGTCAGAATCGTATAATCCTCGTATTGCAACAAGCCTAGAAGCTCCTGATATTGTAGTTCAAATTGATTCATGATCTTAAATCCTTTTTTAGCAATGAGTAGTATACGGAATCAACAAACCTGCCTTCGAAAAAGACGTTTTCCCGCAAATGGCCTTCCTTCAGAAATTTATTTTTTTCGAGAACTCGTGCCGACGCCACGTTGTTTGGATGTACAACTGCTTCGATCGAATGCAGCTTCATGACGTCGAACCCGAATCGGACTACAGTGGCGACCGCTTCTGTTATGTAACCTTTGCCATGGAACTGAGGTAACATCATATAACCGATTTCGGCGCGGAAATTTTCAGGTTCCAGACGATAATGGCCAATAACTCCAATCATTTCGGTTGTTCCCTTAATGGTTATTGCCCAATTGATTCCTGTTCCGGACTGAATTCTTTCCTCTATTGTTCGGATGTGGACCAGCGCGTCATCATTTGATTTTGCAAGGGCGCGCGGGACATATTTCATCACCTCGGGATTGCTTCTAATTGCAAACATCGAATCGATATCGGATTCAATTATGCGACGCAGGTGGAGTCGCTCGGTAGTTAATTCGGGGAACGGAAGAAAGTTCAAAGCCAATTATTTACGAAGTGATTTGTAAAATTAGAAGAATTTTCTGATTAGCGGTGATTGCGCGCAAAAAAGTACGACCAAACAATACTGAGGCTGCCGAATGGGCATAAACAGTACATAAAT
Source organism: Bacteroidota bacterium (assembly GCA_023427845.1). GTDB lineage: Bacteria > Bacteroidota > Bacteroidia > Flavobacteriales > Flavobacteriaceae > Flavobacterium. Next base: position 3,239 of record JAEYZX010000004.1, on the reverse strand, counting down.
TTATCCTGCACAAACCAGGTGGATTTGAATTTAATTCATTAAATTAAGGATAATTGCAGGTAGATAATGTGTGGTATTTAAATTTTGTTGCATTTTTATTTGTCAGTTAACAAAATTTACTACTTTTAACGCCACCCTAATCAACAATTTAACCCTATGAGTACAAAATTTGAAAGCATCGACAAAGAGTTGATCAACGAACTTCATTTTCCCGCATTCGACGTACTGGAGGATTATGACGCCATAACGCAACGCATAGCGGATTTGAATCGCGCCATGGCGCTTGGCAATCTCGAACATTCGAAAATCAAGATTTATTTTGAGGACAATGAATCAAAGAAAGTAGTTGAAACCACCGTCTGGGGTGTTACCGATAACCGCGTGATCCTTAAACAGGGCGTTGGCATTCCGATCCATCGAATCTACTGTTCCGTCTAAAAAATCCAATGACCAATCAGAAAAACACCATTTAATTATGGTGTTTTTTTTATGGCTAATTTTTGCTTTATTTGTTTACCAAAATAAAAATCATGATAAAATCTTATTGTAAAGCCTTATTGTTATCGACGTTGTTTTTCGGCAGCGCGGTATCGGTCGCCCAGCAGGCACCGTCACTTTCGAAGTATGATTACCGGGAAGCCTTCGGGCCATTTTTTTATGCAAACAATGCAACCGAAACCCGGTCAGCAAGCGGAAAGCCGGGAGCGAAGTATTGGCAAAACCGCGCAGACTATAAACTTACGGCGCAGTTAAACGACCAGACCAACGAAATCACTGGTTCTGCTATAATGACCTACACCAATAACAGCCCTGATAACCTCGAGTTTTTATGGATGCACATCGATCAGAACCTTTTCAAAACTGATTCGCGCGGAAACGCTGTGATTCCTGTTACGGGGAGCAGAAACGGTGCTCATGGCCAGGTTTTCGAAGGCGGACACAACATCAAATCGGTTAAAGTGATTAGCACGTCAAAAGGAAATACTGTTGAAAGAGATGTGAAATATACGATTTCCGATACCCGAATGCAGGTAATGCTGCCCCAGGAACTAAGTGCAAAAGGAGGAACCGTAAAAATTAAAATCGATTTTTCGTTCATATCGCCTATTTATGGTTCTGACAGAATGGGGGTACAGGCCACAAAGAATGGTAAAATGTTCTCTGTTGCACAGTGGTATCCGAGGGTCTGTGTGTACGATGACATAAAAGGATGGAACACAGAGCCTTATTTGGGCGCAGGTGAATTCTATCTTGAATATGGCGATTTTGATATGGCAATTACAGCTCCTTCAAACCACATTGTTGTTGCATCAGGTGAGTTGACTAATCCCAATGAAGTATATACTGCAGAACAGCAAAAAAGGTGGGCCGCTGCGGCACAGAGTGATGCGACTGTAGTGATCCGATCGACTGATGAGGTCACAAATCCTTCATCGCGGCCAACCGGCAAACCAACACTGACATGGAAGTTTAAAATGAAAAACACACGCGATGTTGCGTGGGCTTCTTCACCGGCTTTCGTTATCGACGCTGCAAGAATCAATCTGCCGAGCGGAAAAAAATCAATCGCTATTTCAGCATACCCGGTAGAAAGTGCGACCCGTGACAGTTGGGGACGGTCAACCGAATATACGAAAGCATCGGTCGAGCATTATTCAAGAATGTGGTTTGAATACCCTTATCCTGCTGCAATAAATGTCGCATCGATAGCAGGCGGAATGGAATATCCGGGAATCGTATTTTGCGAATGGACGGCGAAAAACGGCGATTTATGGGGCGTAACCGATCACGAATTCGGCCACATCTGGTTTCCGATGATCGTTGGTTCCAACGAACGGGGCAATGCGTGGATGGATGAGGGCTTTTGTACCTTCATTAATTCACTCAGCACGGCTGAATTCAACAACGGCGAATACAATGGTCCGAAAGCCGACATGCACATGATGGCAAATTATTATACTTTCGAAGGCCTGGAGCCGGTTATGACCGCGCCCGATAATTTGAAAGAGGACAACCTTGGACTTTTGGCTTACTCAAAACCGGCAGACGGACTTACGATGTTGCGTGAGATTGTACTCGGAAAAGAGCGTTTTGATCTGGCTTTCCGTACCTATATCGAACGATGGGCGTTCAAACATCCTACGCCGGACGACTTTTTTCATACAATGGAGAACGTAGCAGGTGAAAACCTGAACTGGTTCTGGAGAGGATGGTTTCAAAACAAATGGAAGCTCGATCAGGCTGTAACGAAAGTAATGTACGTAAAGAACGATCCATCAAAAGGTGCGATCATTACAATCGAAAATCTTGAACAGATGCCGATGCCTGTGATCATTGAGGTTAAGTACAAAAGTGGCGCAGTAAACCGTGTAAAATTGCCTGTCGAAATTTGGCAGCGCAATGTATCGTGGAGTTTCAGGCACCCATCAACGGAGGAAATTGCCAGCATCCGGATTGATCCAGACAAGGTAATGCCAGACGTAAATTCGGCCAACAATACTTGGATTGCCGGACAGGGCGAACTTGAAAAAGATGTGATTCTTGATCCGTACCTTGGGACTTTTGGCAGCTCGCAGATTCCGCTTAAGATAACCTTTACGGAAAAGAACGGCCAGTTAATGGGGCAGGCAACAGGTCAGCAGGCATTTCCGCTTACGATTTCAGGTAAAGACACATTTGCATTTGAACCAGGCGGAATAACGGTTAAATTCAGTGAAGACAAAAAAGAGCTTACCTTATCCCAGCAAGGCATGAGCCTCGTTTTCAAAAGGGAATAATGGCTGGATATAGTTTGGCCACATTTGAAATTAAAAATACCTGGCAGCACCGGCTGTCCATCTTTTAATTTTGAATGTGGCCAACTTTTTTTTTGTAATTACTCTATATTGATAACGATAGGGTAGTTGTACTGGCATCGAACAGGTCTTCCCTGTATAGTAGCGGGAATCCATTTTCCGTCAAACGCTGCCACGATGTCGACTGCGCTTTGCTTAAGATCGGCATATAACGCTTCTTCGGCAAGATCCAAGTCCTGTGAAATGGTGTCGGATTCTTTTTTGTATAATTTTTCGGAAGTAAGATGAATGAAACGGATATCCGATAAGGTACTGTCGGGTTCTACGACAAATCCAACAAATACGGTAATTTTCCTATTGTGAACATCCGGAAGTTTGATATTCTTGCTGATGAACATCGATAGGTTATACATTCCGCCCACGACATCCGGCCGTGTATCGGTT
>JAEYZX010000149.1 GCA_023427845.1 Bacteroidota bacterium | reverse complement strand
CCGCCGCCCATGCCTTTGCCCAGGATGATAACGTCGGGAACCACGCCATAGTGTTCAAACCCGAATAATTTTCCAGTCCGTCCAAATCCGGGCTGGATTTCGTCGACGATCATCAGTGCGCCGACCTCCGTACATCTCTCCCGAACCTTTTTGAAGAAATTATTCTGTGGCTCGATAAATCCCGCCCCGCCCTGAATGCTTTCAAGAATGATCCCCGCGGTTTTATCAGTGATTTTCTGAATGTCGTCTAGATTGTTGAAGGTTATGAAATCGACATCAGGTACCAATGGCCCGAAAGGTTTTTTGCGTTCCTCAAATCCCATTACGCTCATCGATCCCATCGTATTCCCATGATAGGCGTTATGGCACGAAATCAGTTGCGTGCGGCCGGTTACGCGGCGGGCGAGTTTTAGTGCGCCCTCGGTGGCCTCGGTACCGGAATTCACGAGGTACGTTTTATCAAGAGGCTTGGGAAGCAGGCCCGCAAGCAGTTTGCAGTATTCAACTGCGGGGCTTTGCGAATATTCGCCGTAAACCATCACATGTGAATATTTATCAAGCTGGTCCTTTATTGCGTTGTTGACTTTTTCGTTTTTATGGCCAAGTGAAATCGCCGAAACGCCGGCAACAAAGTCAAGGTGTTTTTTTCCGCTGGTATCGTAAATATAGGAACCGTCGGCGTGGGAAACTTCCATGCCAAGCGGATAAGGCGATGTTTGCGCCTGGTATTTTATAAAATCGGAATTCATTTGATATATTTTCTCGCAAAGGTGCAAAGTTGTCAATTGTGCTGACTCTATTGCTTTGTCGGGTTGTTTTTGTCGTAGTCGAGGGTTTCTTTCCTGATTTCCATCGGGACGTTTTCTTTGGCCATTTCGGCGGCGCTTTCGCGGATGATTTTCTCGTTCATTTCATTTTCTTCGGCAGGGAAAATGTCGTCTTTGGTCCGAATTCGTTCATCGCCGCGCCATACGAAACCACGCAATTTCCTCGCATTTTCGGGTATTTCTTCCTCAGGAAAAATTTCACTGTCGGGATTAAAGAGCGTCAGGACATCGATTTTATTGTCTTCGAGCGTCATGTTTATTTTGCTTCCTACACCTTTGTCGATGCCGAATAGCTGCTGGTCGTCGTCACGCATGTAATAGATGATTTCAACGTTTTTTACAATATCGACCTCATACAATTTATTATCGCGGAATTTTCCAAACAAATGTTGTCCCTTAACCTGGTTAAAACCGGTTCCGACCGTATCTTTTGCTATTATGAATGCGTTGTCGAGCACTTTCAGCGAGTCGAGTTTTTCGGTTTTGGTATTGCTGATAAGGTGCATTACGTCGCCCGTCATCTGGTTTTCCATGTTCCAAAGCACTGGACGGCCAATCAATTGCGTGAGCCCACTGAATTGGCTGGAGTGAATCGAATCACATTTTCCGCTCATATCGGTTTTGTAGAACCTCGCGTTGTTGAACGCACGGACAATACGGTTTTCAGGTTTTCCCGTCACCATCAGTCTTTTGCCGTGAATGTAAACCGAATCGTTTTCGACAAAATTTATCGCAACTGCCCGCTTTGTGACGTACATCGAATCGAGTTTGCGATATACTTCGCCATAATGTCCTTTCACGACACCGCGATTGATCGAATCGGTGACTTTGACGTTGTTCGTCGCCGATGCAAATTCGCGGGTTCTGTCATAATACAGGCTGTCGCCTTCAATTAAGCGGTCGTTGTATTTGATGTACGATCGCCTTAGAAAATGCCCGACATTGTTTTTGCTGTCGTAAAAACCTTTTTCGGTATAGATATAATTTTCTTTGCTCGTAATTGTTGAAGGTCCGAACAAATACGAGTGCCCCGAATTGTTGTAATAGTCGAGATGATTCGATTTTACGACATATTCCGGATTCGTGATTGTTACTGCCGTACGGAACGAAAATTTCTTTTGTGGGACGTAATAGCGTCCGGCCTTGCTTGTCAGCACATTTTCCTTGTTCGTAATGCGGCCATTGGTATTGTAATACGCCTGTTGGATGTTGCGGTCAAAATGCAGCGTATCGGTAACCAAAGTCATGTCGGGTGATCGCATCGATACACTTCCGGATGCAAACGCCTGCTTGGTATCGGCATTGTATTCGGCATACTTGCTGTCCATATAAAGCGTATCGCCCTGAACCATATGTACATCGCCAAATGCCTTGAGGTAATTTTCCTCGGTAAAAATATAGGCTTTATTGCACGTGATGATGACGCCGTCGTGGTTTACGCGTACGTTTCCCGAAGCGAGAATGGCACCTGGAATTTCGGCTTCATTACGCTCCGAATAATCGGCATTTTCAATGATAATTCTTTTTTTTGCCTGTGCGTGAGAAGTATACGAATAGAGAAATGCAAGGCTCATCAGCGTGAAAAAAAAGTACTTCCTCAATTGATAATTTTTTTTCAAATTTAGGGAAAAGCACCCAAGCATCGGTAGCATTAAGAATTATTTATAAGTAACGCTGATTTTGAGAAAGATGTGTTGTTTATATTTGTAGGGATCGAAATTGTACTTATGAAAAAATTACTACTTCCAATACTTCTTTGCCTTGCAATACCGGCGCAAGCGCAGAAATCAAAGAAAGCAGAACCACCCAAAAACAAGGTCGTGGTCTATCAGGTTTTTACAAGGCTTTTTGGAAATACAAATACGACCAACAAACCCTGGGGAACGATGCAGGAAAATGGCGTCGGGAAATTCAATGATTTCACCGATAAAGCACTTCAGGAAATTAAGGATCTTGGCGTGACGCACATTTGGTACACCGGAGTTCCGCATCATGCCTTGGTAACGGATTATTCTTCAATCGGAATTTCAAAAGACGATCCCGATGTCGTAAAAGGCCGCGCCGGCTCGCCTTATGCGGTAAAGGACTACTACAATGTGAATCCGGATCTGGCAATTAATCCCAAAAACCGTCTGAAGGAATTTGAGGATTTGATCGACCGCACGCACAAAAATGGCCTCAAACTCCTGATCGACATCGTTCCCAACCACGTTGCACGCAACTACGAAGGGCCGAATTCCAAAAAGCGCCGCGACTTTGGTGCCGATGACGATACTACGGTCGAATACAAACGCGACAACAACTTCTATTATATAGTTGGAAAGGATTTTGAAGTTCCCGAATCTTCCGATTATAAACCGCTCGGCGGCGAGAAACATCCGCTGGCCGACGGAAAGTTTGCCGAATCACCTGCAAAATGGACCGGAAACGGATCGCGCGAAGCAAAACCGGATATCAACGATTGGTATGAAACCGTCAAAGTCAATTACGGCATTCGCCCCGATGGCACCAAAGATTTTCCCGAACTTCCACCTAATTTTAATGTCGCCTCAATCGAGCAGCATTTCGAATTCTGGAAAGGAAAAGATGTTCCGGATTCATGGGTAAAGTTTAAGGACATCGCATTATACTGGATAGGCAAAGGCGTCGACGGATTTCGTTACGACATGGCCGAAATGGTCCCGGTCGAGTTTTGGAGCTATATGAATTCGGCGATAAAAATGAAAAATCCCGATGCTTTCCTGCTTGCAGAAGTCTACAATCCGAAAGAATACCGCAACTACATCCGTCTGGGGAAAATGGACTACCTGTACGACAAAGTGGAACTTTACGATAAACTCAAAGAAGTCATCCAGGGAAAAAGCGATCCCGATCCGATCGTATACATCATGAGAGGACAGGAAGACATCGAACACCACATGCTGCATTTCCTGGAAAACCACGACGAACAACGAATTGCAAGCCCGGAATTTGCCGGTAATGCGCATAAAGCAAAGCCTCTGATGGTGCTGTCGACTACAATTTCAACATCACCGACCATGATATATTTCGGACAGGAAGTGGGTGAACCCGGAAAAGAGGATGCCGGATTTGGAAAACCATCGCGCACCTCAATCTTTGATTACATTGGCGTTCCAAACCACCAGCGCTGGATGAACGGCGGGAAGTTCGACGGTGCGAAACTGAGCCATGAAGAAAAGATGCTCCGCGACTTCTACCGAAGATTACTTCGATTTTCGTTGAAAAGTCCCGCGCTGATGGGAAAATACGAACAAATCCATCTTGCAAACAAAGGTGCGAAAGGGTATGACGAAGGAATTTTCTCGTTTGTTCGTTGGTCGGATGATGAAAAACTTTTAGTTGTGGTGAACTTCTCCGATTCAAAAAGCAGCTATTTTGAACTGACGGTTCCGGCAGAGATTATTACAGAGTGGAAGCTAAAAGATGGTGGCTATATCGTTAAAGACCAACTGTATAACAACAGCACTCTGAAACTTACCGTCGCCGGAGGCATCGGTAAAATTCCGATAACGGTCGCGCCATCTGAATCGTTTATTTATCAGATACAGGAATGATTTTTTGCCACGAATACACGAATTAAAAACATCTTGCTGATTGGTGAAATTGCTTTGCCAATTCGCTTCGCTCGTGCCGTGGCTAAATTCTACTTCATTATCGTTTGCTTTCGGTCAGGACCGACCGATACGATTTTAATCGGAACTTCAACTTCGTTTTCGATGAATTCGATGTACTCCTTAAGTTCTGAAGGAAGTTCGTCATAGCTCGTCATTCCTGTTAAGTCGGCTTTCCAGCCTTTTAAAGTTTTATATAACGGAGTCACATTTTCTGGTTCGATGTTATAAGGCAGGTGTGTGATTTCGTCGCCTTTGTAACGATAGCCGGTGCAGACCTGCAGCGTATCAAATCCCGAAAGTACGTCGCCTTTCATCATCATCAGTTGCGTGACGCCATTGACCTGGACTGCATATTTCAGCGCGACAAGGTCCAACCAGCCGCAACGCCTTTGCCTTCCGGTTACCGATCCGAATTCGTTTCCGACCTTTGCCATTGTGGCGCCGATTTCGTCGAATAATTCGGTTGGAAATGGTCCGCTTCCTACACGCGTCGTATAAGCCTTGAAAATTCCGTAAACTTCCTTGATCTTGTTTGGCGCAATCCCGAGTCCGGTGCAGGCGCCTGCCGCAGTCGTGTTTGATGAAGTCACGAACGGATACGTCCCAAAATCGACGTCGAGCAACGATCCCTGCGCGCCTTCGCACAAAATCGACTTGCCTTGTTTCTGCGCCTTATGAAGGTATTCCTCGCTGTCGATGAACGTAAGTTTCTTTAGGTCTTCGATTGCTGCGAAAAATTCCTTTTCAAGTTCTTCAAGGTTGTATTGGATCGCGACATCATAAAATGCAATCATCGCCTCATGCTTGTCGGCCAAAGCGCGGTAACGTTCTTTGAAATCGGCAAGTTCGATATCGCCAACGCGGAGACCGTTGCGACCGGTTTTGTCCATGTAGGTTGGACCGATTCCTTTTAATGTAGATCCGATTTTGGCCTTGCCTTTTGAAGCCTCGGAAGCCGCATCGAGCAGCCGGTGCGTGGGAAGAATCAGGTGTGCCTTTCTCGATATGATGAGTCTGGAATAAATATCGATATTGAATTTTTCGAGTCCGTCGATTTCTTTTTGGAAAACAACGGGATCGATCACAACGCCGTTCCCGATGATGTTGATCGAATCTTTATGGAAAATACCCGATGGAATGGTTCGCAGCACATGTTTGATGCCGTCAAATTCGAGCGTGTGTCCCGCATTCGGACCGCCCTGAAACCGAGCGATGATGTCGTATTTGGAAGTTAGTACATCGACGATTTTGCCTTTTCCTTCGTCGCCCCATTGTAATCCTAGTAATAAATCTACGGTCATTTCTTTTAATTGATAATTGATAATACACAATTGACAATTGTTGCTTATCGGGTTGTTGTGTTGTTGTCTGTTTATTTTTTGTTGGCGCCCGCGTTAGGGATGGGAGCAAAGTGCCGTGCACTGCGGACAGCCCGGCGGCGGTTGACGAGTATGATTTTACGAATCAATATCAAACCGACGCAACGCCCAAATATTATTGTTGATTATCATTGTTGACTGTCTTGCGGTTGCCATACAGGTAGAGCGAGTGGTTGTGGATCTCGATATCGAAAATCTCCTCGATCGTTTTTTTGATGATCTGGATGCGCGGATCGCAGAATTCGATCACTTCGCCTGTATCGGTCATGATGATGTGGTCGTGCTGCTTATCGAAATACGATTTTTCGTAATGCGACTGGTTTTGGCCAAATTGATGTTTGCGCACGAGCCCGCAGTCGAGCAGCAGTTCGATCGTGTTGTACAAAGTGGCACGGCTCACGCGGTAGTTCTTGTTCTTCATTTTGATATAGAGGTTTTCTATGTCAAAATGCTCTTCATTGTCGTAGATTTCCTGAAGTATAGCATAGCGTTCAGGTGTTTTCCGATGCCCTTTTTGCTCCAGGTACAACGTAAAAACGTTCTTTACGGTTTCCTGGTTTTTGCTGTTATCAGTCGATATTAGTGTCATACGGCAAAGATAATATAAATAGTTTAGAAAGAGCGGCCGGCACTCGCTTGTGAGTGAAATCTACGTCTGATAAACGCGCGTAACTTTGTCGATTCCGTCGATTTTTTTGATGTTTTCGATAAGCTTCTTCAAAATTGTATTGTTTTGTACGATTACCGCTACCTGTCCTTTGAAAATTCCGGCCTCACCGCTCAGCGATATGCTTTGTATGTTTACGTGCATGTTGTTTGAAATGACTTTGGTAAGCTGATTCGTGAGTCCGAGTGTGTCCATTCCCGTAATTTTCAAAATCGCTTTGAATTCCTGTTGCGACGAATCGATCCATTTGGCCTGCATGATCCTGTAGGCATAATTCGATTGCAGGCTGATTGCGTTCGGACAGTCTTTTTTGTGGACTTTAATCCCTTCGTTTATCGTAACGAATCCGAACACATCATCACCCGGAATCGGGTTGCAGCAAGTTGCGAGCTTGTAATCGAGTTTGTCGTGCTCGGGCCCAAAAACGAGCATGTCATAATTGTTGCTGAGTACCTGACGGTGGATGTCCTGATCGGCGGTTTGCGGGGTGCGCTTGATTTTGCTTTTAAAGAAGTTGATGAACGAATTGTTCTTTTGGGCAGCATAATCCTTCAATTGCTGATTGTCGATCGCACCGATTCCCGCACGGTAAAAAAGATCGAGGCTCGTTTTGAGCTTGAAGAAATTGACCATCTCATTTACGACGCTTTCACTGAAAGTGATTTTAAGATGGCGCAATTTTCGGGTCAGCAGTTCTTTTCCTTCTTCGGCAATTTTCTTGGTGTTCTCGTTCAGTACGTTTCGGATCTTGTTTTTGGCGCGCGATGTGGTTACATAATCGAGCCAGTGCGAAGTCGGTTTTTGATTTTGCGAAGTGATGACTTCAATCTGGTCGCCGCTTTTTAGTTCGTGGTTCAGTGGGACAAGTTTTCCGTTGACGCGTGTGCCGCGTGTCCGGATTCCGACTTCACTATGGATGCTGAACGCGAAATCGAGTGATGTAGCGCCTTTCGGAAGCGATTTAATTTCGCCTTTTGGCGTAAATACGAAAATCTCTTTTGCGTAAAGGTTCATTTTGAAGTCCTCCACAAAATCGACTGCGTTGGTTTCAGAGCTTTCGAGTGCTTCTTTCAACAGGTTCAGCCAGACATCGAGCCCGCTTTCCTCATTTGCGCCCTGTTTGTATTTGTAGTGTGCGGCATAACCTTTTTCGGCGATTTCGTCCATTCGTTCGCTTCGCACCTGAATTTCGACCCAGCGGCCTTTCGGGCCCATCACGGTTATGTGCAACGCTTCATAGCCTGTCGATTTGGGCGATGAAATCCAGTCACGCAAACGGCTCGGGCTAGGCCGGTAATGGTCGGTTACGATCGAATAGATTTTCCAGGCGAGGAATTTCTCGTCATGTTCGCTGTCGGGTTTGTACACGATGCGCAATGCGAATTTGTCGTACACTTCATCGAAGCTGACGTTTTGCGCCGCCATTTTCCTGCGTATCGAATAGATCGATTTCGGGCGTCCTTTGATGACAAATTCGATTCCTTCGTCTTCAAGTGACTTCTTTAAAACTGCAGAAATAGCTGTGATGTATTCGTCCTGTTCTTCTTTGGTTTCCTTGATTTTACTGACGATGTCCTTGTAAACTTGTGGCTCCGTATATTTCAAGCCCAGATCTTCAAGCTGCGATTTGATATTGTAGAGTCCGAGGCGGTGTGCCAAAGGTGCATATATATACAGCGTTTCGGATGCGATTTTTACCTGTTTGTGTTCGGGCATCGATTCCATCGTCTGCATGTTGTGCAAACGATCGGCGATCTTAATCAGGATTACGCGCACATCGTCGTTGAGCGTGAGCAGCATTTTGCGGAAGTTCTCGGCCTGCATCGAGATATTCATCTCTTTCTGGACCTGTGCGATTTTGGTTAGTCCTTCAACGATTTGGGCGACTTTCGGATTGAACATCCGTTCGATGTCGTGTACGGTGATTTCAGTGTCTTCGACAACATCGTGCATCAGCGCGGCGGCGATCGAAGTTGCGCCCAGCCCGATTTCGGAAGCGACTATTTTTGCAACGGCAATTGGATGGAAAATGTATGCCTCGCCCGATTTTCGGCGTTGGTCCTTATGCGCGTCGACGGCTACGTCAAATGCCTTGCGGATCAGTTTTTTATCGTCGACCGATAGCGTTTGGTAGCTGATGCGAAGCAGTTCTTTATATTCCTGCGCAATTGCCTTGTTTTCTTTTTCTATATCAATCTCGACCACCGTTTTTTTTCTTTTAAAAGTAGGACAATCATTTCGATCCTGCAAGCCATTCCAGGTACGCCTTTAGCCGTTTTTTAGCCGCGACGGCTAAACTCCTTTCGAAGAAAGAGTGGCGCAACGGCGGGAAATGCGCCGCCGGAAAAGCCCGGGCCATTGTGCTCCCGCAACTATTGCACCTTATGGAATTCGAGATCCTGAAAATCATAACTGAAATCGGTTAACGGCGAAATCGCTTCCATTTTGAACGTTTTGTTGTCGTTCTCAAAATGCACGTGCGCATCGGCGTGGAAGTAGCGGTTGTTCCATTTCACGACGAAATTGTTGTCTTTGTAGTAGAACATTTCGCCTGTGAGTTGCGGCGATTTTGTTGCGGCGAAATACATTTTACCGTTTTTCTCTGTGATGACAGCCTCGCCAAACCAATTGTCTTTGTACGTTCCGATATACTTTTTCGGATCGATTTTGAGCTTTTTGTTTTTGATGTTGGCGGCAACGGTATTCCAGACTTCGGTCGTGATTTTATC
>JAEYZX010000101.1 GCA_023427845.1 Bacteroidota bacterium | reverse complement strand
TGATGTCGGCAAAAATCTCATCGCCCTCGAAATACTGCGTCCCGGTTCCGCCCGGTGCATCGAAGTATCCGCCAACGGTCAGCGCCGGCAGCACATAGCTGTCGCATGCCACAACATCGGCAGGGTCGTCGGCAACCGGGGTATCGTTTATCGTGACGGTGAAACTCGCCTCGGAAGAACAGTTCGGCGTGGTGCCGGTCTGCGAGAAGACATAGACGGTCTGCGTATCTTCAAGAGTATAATCAGTTATTTGCGTCGCCAGATCACCTCCCGAAGCCGAATGATAGGTCTGTCCCGCAGGAAGGTCAGGCAATGTATACGAATCGCATGCCGTGACATCGGACACCACAGGCGTTGCAGGGGTATTGTTTATCGTTATCGTAAAGCAGTTCTCAGTAAAGCAGTTTGGCATCGTGCCGGTCTCGGCATAAACGCAAAGTGTAGTGGTCATCGTGATGACATCACCCGCGAAATACTGATTGCCGGTTCCGCCCGGACCATCGAAATAGTTCCCCACGGCAAGGGCAGGAAGCACATAGCTGTCGCATGCCACAACATCAGAAGGCGCATCGGCCTGCGGCGTATCGTTGATCGTCACCGTGAAGCTTGCCTCCGAAGTACAGTTCGGCGTGGTGCCGGTTTGCGAAAAGACATAGACAACCTGAGTATCCTCAATGGTCAGATCAGTACCGGTTATCTGGGTTGACGGATCCCCGCCGCTTGCGGTATGGTAGGTCTGCCCGGCAGCAAGCACAGGAAGATCGTAGCTGTCGCATGCAGTCACATCGGCTACAGTAGGAACCGGTGGCGTCTCGATGATTGTTACCGTGAAGCTTGCCTCGGCAGTACAGTTTGGAACCGTGCCGGTTTCGGCAAATACATAAACCAGTGTGGTATCATTAATCGTATTTCCGATTGGTGAGTTCCCACCCGGAGCATCGTGATAAGACTGGCCCGCAGGAAGTGTCGGCAAAGTATAACTATCACATGCGGTAACGTCGGCGACCACAGGTGTTGCAGGTGTTGGAATGATTGTCACTACGAAATCACCTTCGGAAACGCAGCTTGGTGTAGTAGCAGTTTCGTCAACGATTACTATGGTTTGAGTAGTTGTGATAATTGTCCCTTCAGGAATGAAAGCACCTGCAGAAGTGTTCTCATGATAGGTTTGGCCGGCTGGAAGCGCCGGTAACTCATAAGAATCACAAACCGTAACATCGGCAGGATCCGGAGCGATCGGTGTTGGAATTATCGTTACGGTAAAACTTGCCTCGGCAGTACAATTGGGAACTGTTCCTGACTCAACAAAATGCCATATTTCCTGCGTTGAAGTAATCGTATTCGAAGGAAGCGGTGCGTTTCCACCAGGCGCCGTATGATAAGACTCACCCGCAGGAAGTGCAGGCAAAGTATAAGTATCGCACGCTGCTACATCAGCTACTGTTGGCACTGCAGGCGTTGGAATGATTGTCACCACAAAATCACCTTCGGAAACGCAGCTTGGCGTGGTAGCAGTCTCGTCGACGATTACTATGGTTTGCGTAGTTGTGATAATTGTCCCTTCAGGAATGAAAGCACCCGCCGATGTATTTTCATGATAGGTTTGGCCTTCAGGAAGAGCCGGAAGTTCATAAGAATCACAAACCGTAACATCGGCAGGATCCGGAGCGATCGGTGTTGGAACAATCGTTACGGTGAAGCTTGCCTCGGCAGTACAATTTGGAACCGTTCCTGATTCAGCATGATGCCATATAACTTGCGTTGAAGTAATCGTATTCGAAGGAAGCGGTGCGTTTCCACCTGGCGCCGTATGATAAGACTCACCCGCAGGAAGTGTCGGCAAAGTATAACTATCGCATGCGGTAACGTCGGCAACCACAGGTGTTGCAGGTGTTGGAATGATCGTCACTACAAAATCACCTTCGGTAGTACAATTCGGAACCGTTCCTGACTCGTTCACTATTACAATGGTTTGCGAGGCTGTGATTACGGTACCTTCAGGAATAACCGCACCACCGGCAGTTCCATCGTGATACGTACTTCCGTCGGGCAAATCAGGCAGGGTATAAGAATCACATACTGTAACATCAGCCGGATCAGGTGTTTCGGGCAATGCAATAACACAAACATCAAAATCAGCGATACCAAATTCAAGTGGATCAGAAATCCGCTCCATACGTACATAAATTGTCTGGCAATTCGATGTATTGGTGAACGAATCAATTGGACTGATTTCATTAATTCCGTCGGTCGCATCATCAAGGGTATAATGATAGCTGATTGAGTATTCAGCCGGATCGAATGACCCGAGTGCGATTGCAGTCTGCGGAGTAAAGTCGAAAGTCGCAAATCCGTCGTTTGATGCATCGTCACAGACTAACATATCTGGCGGTGGTATCGGCGCCGGGCAGTCGGTTGTATGCAATGTAAATGAACCAGTAAATATACAGTTAGCCGGATTTACCCAATCCTGAACACTATAATAAATTACCTCACCATCCACACCTGCATAATCCTCAGGATTTAAGATTTCATTAAAAACATCTTGAGCATCCTGTTGCGAATTGTGGAACATGATAGGATAAAAATCCGGATCAAGCCCGTTAAGAATTATTGGAGTATTAACCGTCAAATCAAAAGTATTACAGTCGGTCAGGTCCTCGGCAGGTGCCAATGGTGCCGGTTCAAGAACGGTAATGCATTTTTGTGTTGTGTAGGTGCATCCGTGGTTATCTGTCCCGTAAAAGGTGTAACAATACGTTCCCGGCGCGGTAGGCTGAACCGTAATAGTGTTTCCGGTTGTATCAGTAATTGTTGGATCGGACATCCAGCCTTCAGATTCAATTACAGGTGTGAAAGAAAGGTCGCCCGGAACCAAAGCCGGATCGAAAGTCATTCCCCAAGAGAAGATATAGCCATTGTCGATTCCGAGATTATCGGTCACCTGAATGGTCCAAGTACCGTTGAGCGGGCTTCCAATCAAACCTGCAAAGGAGGCGGCGGGAAGGTATGTACCTGCGGCGATTGAATTATTGGCAGGACTTCCGGCGATTACAGTTGGGCCGTTCACCAGCAGTGTAGAAGCCGACATCGAGAAGCAATATTGAGCCCCCGTTCCAGGGCCCGGCTGCGGATCATCAAGCGGAGCACCAAGGTAGGTACCTCCTCCGCCAGGATATGCTTTTAAAATTACCTGCTGCCCGTTCGGACTGATTATTGCAATCCGCAAATCGCCCAGATAGGAATGCTCCATATTGAGGCAAATGCTTTGAATCTGGTTCATGTTGGTAATTGTCTGATTTGCATCAAAGCAATCTACCGTAATTGATGTCGTGTATGACGCACCGCTTCCATCCGGCAGGAACGTTGTCCCGCTCACCGGTGGCGTACATTCATAAATCCATGGTGTAGGCGTTACGGTACCTGAAATTGTTGCAGAGTAACCAAGACATATTTCGTCGGCACTCGCCGGAGTTGAAAATGTAGGCGTCGTGGAAACCTGCACAACCTGATTAATTCTGTTATTGTTG
Organism: Bacteroidota bacterium; assembly: GCA_023427845.1. GTDB lineage: Bacteria > Bacteroidota > Bacteroidia > Flavobacteriales > Flavobacteriaceae > Flavobacterium. The sequence continues at coordinate 8,849 of JAEYZX010000101.1, read as the reverse complement.
ACGCAATCAAGTGGGTCGGTGATCAACAGATTCACACGATATACACCCGGGGTCGTAAAAGTCGCGGTTGCTGTTTGTCCGACAGCGGTTGTGCCATTGTCGAAATTCCATTCGTAGATTGCACCGGCATCTGAATTCGAGAACGTACCGCTTCCTGTAAATGTAACCGATTCGCCCTGGCAAATTCGGATAATTCCGTCAGAATCTGCTGCAGGCGCAGAAGAATCCAATTGGGCGTTTATAACCTGACATGGAGTGATACACGAAATCGCCGCTGCCCATCCCGGCGCGGTGGTATTTGTATCCGAAACAAAACGGATGGTTATACATCCACTCGTATTGTCACCTGTGGCTTGCACGATGCTCGGCGAATCAGTTCCCGTGAAGATTCCAAATTGAGGAGCAGCTATATTTGGTCCATCATAAATGAACATCTGGTCACCTGTTGAGAGGTTAAAAGCCGAAAAATCCAGCCGTATCGCGCTACCTGGCGTCGACGGGCAAAATGTCATCGTAAAATTCTGACCATTGCCATAGCTGGACCCGGGTCCTCCCGAATCATAAAAAGTCCCTCCACAAGTAGTGACACTGGTGGTCGACATGTTGTAGCTTTGTGCAGTAAGTGCAACCGAGAAAAAGAGGGCCAGAAGTGGTAATATTTTTTTCATTTCCTATTTTCTTAGAGTTTGAGGATGGACAACAATAAGGAAGTCGGTGTTGTCGACCCGGTATATTTTAACCGAAGGAGCATAAAACTGCAGATCGTACTTCAGGATATTGAATGTGTCGCGGTCGAATACCGTATCCCTTTCGAGATTCGGATTCGAATATTTGAACAGCGGAATTGTTGACAACTTTGTATATTTCTCACCGGAAGTATACGGTTCTACGATTATTTCGTGACGTTCAAACAGGATTTGATTCAGCGCTCTTAGACGGTGCGGGTCATTTAATACCAATGTCTGCAAATCATTGCCGAAAACTTCGACAATCCGGGGATCAACATCGGCGGCGGTAATTGGGGTTGGTTGTTCTTGCGCAAATGAAGGCAGCGCAACGAGGGAGATTAGTAAAATGAAAATAATCCTCTTCATGGTAAAATTTTTAAGGAGCGAAATTTACAAAATTTTAACCTAGCTTTTTCTTAAAATTAATGTTTTTTAAATATTAACACTTATTCTATCCAGCAGTTTTATTGTTATCTTTGCACCACTTTTTGTAAGCAATAGAACAACCACAATGGTAAACAACGAAAATTTTCAAGACGACAGTGGAAACGACCATTTCAGCAGCACGACGACCAATCCCATGCGGACAAATGCATTCGATATTTCCGACGACCAGAAGATCGAACTGATCAAAAAAGATGTTTTCAGCATCCTGACTACTTTAGGAATGGATTTGAATGACGACAGCCTTAAAGGAACACCCAACCGCGTGGCAAAAATGTTCGTAAAAGAAATTTTCGGCGGTTTGAATCCAGCTAAAAAACCTAGTGCGTCAACCTTTCAAAACCATTACAAATATGGTGAAATGCTAGTTGAGAAAAACATTACGCTCTTTTCTACCTGTGAACATCACCTGCTTCCGATTGTAGGCCGTTGCCATGTTGCCTATATTTCGAATGGATCGGTTATAGGCCTGTCGAAAATGAACCGTATCGTTGATTATTTCGCGAGACGTCCGCAAGTACAGGAACGCTTAACAATGCAGATCGTGCAGGAATTACAAAGTGTACTTGGCACACATGACGTTGCATGCGTTATCGATGCAAAACACCTTTGCGTGAATTCCCGCGGAATCCGTGACATTGAAAGCAGTACCGTCACATCGGAGTTTGGCGGAAAGTTCAAAGATCAGCATATCCGACGCGAATTTCTCGACTACATCAATATGGAAACTGCTTTCTGATTATCTTGCATGCCCTAGCCCTGATGGAAGCGTATATCCTTTTTATTTTTTCTTAAAAATAAAAAGATAGCAGCGAACAGCAGGATCAGCTTCAAAAAATATATATTATGCCGCTTTTCAAATCCCAGGAACTGAAAATTTACAATTCGCTTTCGGGCGCGAAGGAAACTTTTAAGCCCATTCATGAAGGAAATGTGGGCATGTATGTTTGCGGACCGACCGTTTACAGCAATGTACACCTTGGAAATGTTCGTACCTTTATGTCGTTTGACGTCATTTTCCGTTATTTGATGCACCTTGGCTATAAAGTAAGGTATGTACGCAACATTACGGATGTAGGGCATATTGTAGACGATATTGACGAAGGCGAAGATAAGATCGCGAAAAAAGCACGCGTTGAAAAGCTTGAGCCGATGGAAATCGTGCAGCGTTATACCGTCGATTTCCACGATATATTGAAGGATTTCAATTTTCTTCCTCCAAGCATCGAACCTACTGCCACAGGACATATAATCGAGCAGATAGAAGTCATCAAACAGATCCTTGAAAAAGGCATTGCTTATGAAGCCAACGGCTCGGTATATTTTGATGTCGTGAAGTTCAATGAGACCAATCATTATGGCAAACTCAGCGGCCGCAACATCGATGACATGCTTGCAAACACGCGGGATCTTGACGGGCAATCGGATAAAAAGAACCCACAGGATTTTGCGCTTTGGAAGAAAGCCGAACCACAACACATTATGCGTTGGCCTTCGCCATGGAGCGATGGTTTTCCGGGCTGGCACCTCGAGTGTACTGCAATGAGCACAAAATACTTAGGCAATCATTTTGACATTCATGGCGGCGGAATGGATTTGAAATTCCCGCACCACGAATGCGAAATCGCACAGAATGAGGCTTGCACGGGTCAGTCGCCGGTAAACTACTGGATGCACGCGAACATGCTGACGCTAAACGGCAAAAAGATGGCAAAATCGACCGGAAACAATATTCTTCCCAGAGAAATTCTTACAGGTGAAAATGCGTTTTTGAGCAAGCCGTACTCCGCTTCCGTCGCGCGTTTTTTTATGATGCAGGCGCATTACCGAAGCGTGCTTGATTTTTCTGATGATGCTATTGCCGCAGCCGAAAAAGGATACACACGTTTGATGGAAGCGATTGAAGCCGCAAAAGACCTTGTGCCCGGTACAACGTCGACCCTTGAGGTTAGCACATGGCGACAGTCCTGCTATGATGCCATGAACGACGATTTCAACACGCCGATCCTGATTGCGCATTTGTTTGAAGGTGTCCGTTTCATCAACCTTTTGCACGATGTTAAGGAATCACTTACCGCATCCGATCTTCAACTCCTGACCGAGACGATGAATCACTTTATTTTTGACGTCCTTGGCCTAAAAAATGAAAAAGCCGAAGAAGGAAATGAAAAGCTTGAAGGCGTTATCAATATGCTGATAGCGATGCGTAACAAGGCGCGGGCCGATAAGAACTTTGCTTTGTCGGATGAAATTCGCGACCAACTTGCGGCACTCGGCGTACAGCTCAAGGACGGCAAGGACGGAACCACGTTTACAATCTGATTTGAGCCTTAAGCAACTGCTCATATTGCCCTTTGTTTTTTTGATCCGGATCTACCAGATTTTGATTTCCCCACTGTTGCCCTCGGCATGCCGTTTTGTACCTACCTGTTCGGCTTATTTCATTGAAGCACTGAAAGTACACGGATTATTTAGTGGTTTTTATCTTGGTGTTAGGCGTATTTTGCGCTGCCATCCGTGGGGACGAAGCGGGTTCGATCCCGTGCCTCCGAAAAAGTGCAATCACGAACATTAATCGGGTTTTACAGTTGCTTTGTAGTATTTTCTATATTTTTACACACAAACATTTATCATGACACACGCTTTAGCTATGGTTTGGAATCCGACGGAAGGTATCGATCTGGGATTTTTTGTTATCCGTTATTACAGCCTGATGTTCGTCGTTGCTTTTGGTTTGGGATGGTACATCATGAAGAAAATTTTCGAACGCGAGAATGAACCATTGGAGAAACTGGACACACTTTTCATTTGGACCGTGCTGGCCACCTTGCTCGGCGCACGATTGGGACATGTATTTTTCTACGACTGGGAATATTACCGCAACCATCTGCTCGAAATTTTACTTCCGTTTCGGTTTAGCCCCGAATTCGAATTTACCGGTTTTCAAGGCCTTGCGAGTCATGGGGCCGCGATTGGGATAATCGTCACAATGTATTATTTCAGTAAGATTGTCATGAAACGACCACTTTTATGGGTATTGGACCGCGTGGTGATTCCGGTCGCGAGCGGAGCGATATTCGTACGGCTGGGTAATTTCTTCAACTCGGAAATCATAGGACATACCACCAATTCTTCACTTGGCGTGCGGTTTCTAAAGGATCATTACAGTGCCGCCGATGCCGTGAACCAAACCGGAATTTCCGATCCTAAACAGGCCTACCTTGCAATAAGCGAAGATCCCCGGTTTGTTGACCTGCTGCAACTGGTGCCAGCGAGGCATCCTGCGCAATTGTATGAAGCTGCGGGATATGTACTTGTATTTGCGACATTGTTTTTCCTTTATTGGAAGACTAATGCCCGCGAGCGTCTCGGATTCCTGTTCGGACTTTTTCTGGTGATGCTGTGGACGGTCCGTTTTCTGGTCGAATTTGTAAAGGAAAGCCAGGGCGGTTTTGAAGAAGCACTCGGACTCTTCTCTACCGGACAGTGGCTCAGCATCCCGTTTATACTGGTTGGATTTTATTTTATCTTCTTCGCCGAGAAACCGATCTATAAATAATAAAATCAAAATTATAACCGCTCAAACCGAGCGGTTTTTTTGTGCGTATTGTGTAACTCCGACCGTGCCTGATTAGCTAATTTTATATAGCTAACGATAAATCAATGAATCATGAACGGATATCACACCTACAAAAGTTGTATTGATGCATGTTTGCGATGCGCCGCCACGTGCAACCATTGCGCAAGCTCGTGCCTGCAAGAAGAAGATGTAAAAATGATGGCCCGATGCATACAGCTCGATATGGAATGTGCCACACTTTGTTACGCGGCTGCACAAACGATGAGCATTGGCGGTGCGAATGCAAAAGAATTGTGCGCATTATGCCTGAAAGCATGCGAAGCCTGCGCTGCAGAATGCGAGAAGCACGATGACCGGCATTGCAGGGAATGTGCCGAAGCGTGCCGCGCATGTGCTGAGGAATGCCGTAAAATGGCAGCATAAAAAAAGCCCGCGATTATGCGGGCTTTGAATTGAAATATAATGAAATATTATGCTTCCGGTTGATTGTGCAAATCGGCAATACGTTTGTGTTCAGATGCAGGGATCGTATCACATAGGATAGGCGTTGCAACGAACAATGATGAGTAGGTACCGATTCCGATACCAATCAACATCGCAAATATGAACCCTCGGATCGATTCACCGCCAAATACAAACATTATCGCAAGTACCAATAGCACTGTTGCTGATGTATTGATCGTTCTTGAAAGCGTTGAATTGATGGCCTGGTTAACGATTCCGTTGAAATTACCCTGTGCTTTTCCTGCAAGATATTCACGAACACGGTCAAATACAATTACGGTATCGTTAAGGGAGTATCCGATAACGGTAAGGATCGCAGCAACGAAGTGTTGGTCCATTTCCATCGAAAACGGCGCATAACGCCAGAATAAAGAATAAACCCCAAGAACGAATATCGCGTCATGGGCTACTGCAGCAATAGAAGCAAGACTGAACTGCCATTTTCTGAAACTGATTACAAGATAAAGGAAAACAATTGCCATTGCCGCAAGGACTGCCCAATAAGAATCGGTTTTTATATCATCGGCCACTGTTGGTCCAACTTTCGAAGCCTGCAAAATCCCGAATTTCTTACCGTCGTATATTGTTACGAAATCTTCGTATGTCATATCATCCGAAAAGTGCTTTTTAAGGTTGTCGAATAAGATACGGTTTACCGCTGCATCCACTTCCGATCCGCTTTCCTCAACTTTATAAGGTGTTGTAATCCGCAACTGATTGTCGTTACCAAAAACTTTGGCTTCGGCACTTCCAAATACCTCGTCTGAAGAAAGTGTTTGGCGAACAATCTCAGCATCGACCGGTTTTTCGAATCGAACCTGGAAGGTACGCCCGCCTTTAAAATCAACACCTTCATTCAACCCCAACGTAAATATTGAAATAAGCGACCCAACAACGATAATACTTGAGAACACATAGGCAACTTTCCTATATTTAAGGAAGTCAAAATTGAAATTCTGGAACCAGTTTTTGGTCAGTGCAGTATGAAAATTTAGAACTTTCCCTTTTGCGCTACTCCAATCAAGCAAGATTCTAGTAATAAATATAGCGGTAAACATTGAGGTAATGATACCAATAAGCAATGTAGTCGCAAATCCTTTAATAGGGCCTGTACCCAAGATGAACAATACGGCACCTGTCAGGAAAGTCGTAACGTTTGCATCCACTATAGAGCGCATCGCACCTTTCCAGCTAAACGCTGCATCGATTGCTTCGCTTACCGATTTTCCAAGTTTCAGTTCTTCTTTTGCCCTTTCATAAATAATGATATTCGCATCGACAGCGGTACCCATCGTAAGCACTATACCTGCGATACCCGGCAATGTCAATACAGCGCCAAGGCTGGCCAGGATTCCGAATATGAAAAGTAAATTAACGGCAAGCGCGATATTGGAGAACCAACCGGCTTTTCCATAATATACAATCATCCAAAGTGAGATCAGCAACATTCCAATCAACGCCGAGTTTGTACCGTTGTCGATCGCTTCCTGTCCCAATGACGGACCAACGACCTCCGACTGAACGATTTCGGCAGCTGCCGGAAGTTTACCTGCACGAAGCACGTTTGCCAAATCTTTTGTTTGCTCTACGGTGAATGCGCCGGAGATTTCAGAACGTCCTCCTGAAATCGGACCGCTTGTTACTCCTGGAGCCGAGTATACAATGTCATCAAGTACGATAGCAATATATCCTTTTTCTTCAAAAGCTTTTTTGGTCAATTCTTCCCAAGCCCTTGCTCCTGCACCGTTCATTTGCATCGATACCGATGGTTTACCCATCTGGTCGAATGATTCGCTTGCATCGGTAACCACGCCGCCGCCCATAGCAGCAGTCATATCACGATTTCCTTTCAGCGCATAAAGCTCGATGGCTTCGGTTCTTGTGCCATTTTCAAGCGTTACTGTTGTTGGTTTTCCCCAAACAAATTTTGCGTATCGCTTATCGGCAGGCAATAGGTTTCTGATTTCCTGTCTTTTGAAATATCCGTTTATGGCAGCAGTATCTTTTGCGGCAAACATTCCGAGGATCGGACCTCCCCCACCTGCAACCATCTTCCCAACCAGTGGGCTGTTTTGCATGTCGCCAATGCTGTCGGTTGCTTTATCGGCCAACAAATCGGCGATGGTATCAGTTGATGAAGTAGCAGTCTCGGTGGTATCTACGGCTGTAACTGAAGTTTTAAGCGCGGCATCGGCAGCCATAAGAAAACTTCCGAGTTCGTCGATTTTATAAGTTTCCCAAAACTCAAGCTGTGCCGTGCTCTGTAATAGATTTTTGATTCGGTCGACATCCTTGGCGCCAGGAAGCTCAACAAGGATACGGCCTGACTGGCCAAGTTGTTGGATGTTTGGTTGTGTAACGCCAAATTTGTCAATACGTTTTCTGAGTACTTCAAACGCACTTCCGATTGACTCGGTAATTTTACGACGAATGATTTTCTCAACTTCGGCGTTGGTCATGTTGAAGTTAACCTCGTCGCCAAGGACACGGTTCCCGAAAACATCAGGAGCGCCTAATTTTACATTTCCGCCTGAAGCGTTTTCGAATTCCCTGAAAAACACATCGACATAATCTTCATTTCCCTGACGGTTTTTTACTGCATTGTCCAATGCCTGGTTGAATACCGGATTTTTAGTATTGTTCGCCAGGCCTTTGATGATGTCCCGTACAGAAATCTCAAGCGTCACGTTGATTCCGCCTTCAAGGTCAAGACCTTTATTTATTTTCTTGTCTTTTACCTCGTTATAAGTAAAATCGGTAAACCCAAGATTATAGACTTTAATTTTTCCTATCGAATCGAGGTATCGTGCCTCTTTTAGTGGATCACCATTGGCGAAAGCCTTGGCATCGTCCTCTATATTGCTCGCCACGAAGGTGAAAGAAAGCTGGTAAATACTTACCAATGCAAATAAAATTGCGAAAAATTTAACTAGTCCTCTATTCTGCATTACACTAAAAATTAATTAATCCTGTTTGATTTTTGTATTTTCTGTATCGGGCTAAGCCCAGTATTGACGCGGTGTGCCGATAGGTTGCACGTACCCCGTTTTTTTGAAACGTGCAAATATATAATTAACCACATCATTAACCAATTTATTTATTGATTAATCTCAAAAAAAAGACTGCTGTATTGCAGTCTTCTTCGTATATTATGGAATTCGTTAATCTAAAACCGATTTCAGGTCGGCATTCATATTCCGCACCGCATCGGCACTTTTAGCAAACAATGCTTTTTCTGAATCGTCAAGGTTGATGTCGAGGATTTCCTCAACTCCATTCTTTCCAATGATACAAGGAACACCGATGCAAATGTCGTTTTGTCCATACTCGCCTTCAAGCATCACCGAACATGCAATCATCTTCTTTTGATCGTTCAGGATGCTATCCACAAGATACGCAACCGAAGCTCCGGGAGCATACCATGCCGAGGTACCCAAAAGCCCTGTCAATGTTGCACCGCCCACCATTGTATCGGCAGCAACTTTATCGAGTTGTTCCTGAGAAAGGAATTGCGAAACCGGAATCCCATTGTACGACGCCAACCGTGTAAGCGGAATCATAGTCGTATCGCCATGACCACCGATCACCATTGC
>JAEYZX010000090.1 GCA_023427845.1 Bacteroidota bacterium | reverse complement strand
AATTATTATCGCACAAAGCTTACCCCGGAAACAAAACTGATGGTGATGGTCAAGGCATTTGGCTATGGCTACGGCGGATTTGAAATTGCGAAATTGCTCGAACATCATAAAGTCGATTATCTTGGAGTCGCATTTGCCGATGAAGGAATATCGCTGAAATCATCGGGAATCAATGTTCCGATAATGGTGCTGAATCCCGAAAACACAAGCTTTGCTTCGATAATCCAATACGGTTTGGAACCTGAGATCTACAGTATCAAAGGGTTAAAAGCATTTATAAAAATAGCAACGGAAAAAAAACTCACGCAATATCCGATCCATTTAAAAATTGATACCGGAATGCACCGACTTGGATTTGATGAATCGCATTTTCCTGAACTTATTGCAATTTTACAATCGACATCTGCAGTTGAAATCCGAAGTATATTGTCGCATCTGGCCACAAGCGATGAACGCAACCCTGACTTTGCAAATAAGCAGATTGCACTATACGACAAGCTTTCGTCAATTTTAATCGATGCGGTCAAAATAAAGCCAATACGACATATTTTAAACAGTTCAGGAATCTCAAACTTTCCGCTTGCGCAATACGATATGGTTCGTCTGGGCATCGGATTGTATGGTGTATCGAACGATTCAACCGAACAAAAAGAGCTTCAAACCGTTGGCACGCTAAAATCGATAATCTCGCAGAAACGAACGATACCGGCCGGAGACAGTGTTGGTTACGGTCGGAATTTTGTGGCTGAAAAACCAACAGAAATCGCCACGATCCCTATCGGTTATGCCGATGGGATTCCGCGTAGCTGGGGAAATGAAGTAGGTTTTGTAACGATAAACAACAATCCGGCACCTATTGTCGGAAATGTCTGTATGGACATGCTAATGGTCAACGTGACCGGAATTACCTGTAAGGAAGGCGATAGCGTGATCGTATTCGGTGAAAGTCCGAGTGTAATCTATATGGCACAAAAACTGGGAACCATTCCGTATGAAATATTAACCGGAATTTCACAGCGTGTGAAGCGTGTTTTTTATCGTGAATGACGACTGTTAGATATTTATTGCTAAATTAGTTCTTCACTAAAAATAAAAAATATGGGAATGCTATCAGAATTTAAGGCTTTTGCCCTAAAAGGAAATGTTGTTGACCTTGCCGTTGCAGTAATAATCGGAGCAGCGTTCAGCAAAATCATCAGTTCATTTGTGGAAGATGTTGTCACGCCACTTTTGCTTCAACCGGTACTCGATGCCGCAAACCTTTCCCGAATAGAGGAACTGACGGTATTTGGAACTGTAAAATATGGCGCATTCCTGGCCGCTGTGATCAATTTCGTTCTGGTTGCCTTTATTTTATTTTTGGCCATTAAAGGGATTGCAGCCACACGCCGAAAAAAAGCTGCAGAGCCAGCTGCGCCGCCGGCACCTACAACACAGGAAAAATTATTGATGGAAATCCGCGATGCTTTAAAATCGCGCCCTTAGACCGGTAGTACCGCTACATTATATATTCTAACTTAAACCACGCCTTGTGCGTGGTTCTTCTTTTTAATCGAATGCATTTTCTGCGTACTTTTGCAAAACAAAATTTTTAGATATGAAAGTTGCTGTTGTAGGCGCAACCGGGATGGTTGGCGAGGTAATGCTAAAACTATTGGCCGAGCGTAATTTTCCGGTTACGGAATTGATCCCGGTCGCATCCGAAAAATCGGTCGGAAAAGAAATCGAATTTCGGGGTATAAACTACAAAGTCGTCGGATTACAGGAGGCTGTAAACAAACAGGCCGATATTGCACTTTTTTCGGCCGGAGGTGAGACTTCATTGGAATGGGCGCCGGTTTTCGCATCATTCGGAACAACGGTAATCGACAATTCATCGGCTTGGCGGATGGATCCGTCGAAAAAACTTGTCGTTCCTGAAATCAACGCCTCTGAACTTTCAAAAGACGATAAAATCATTGCCAACCCGAATTGCTCTACAATCCAGATGGTTTTGGCCTTGGCGCCTTTGCACAAAAAATACAAAATCAAACGTATTATCGTATCAACCTACCAATCGATTACCGGCACCGGAGTTAAGGCAGATCAACAGCTCGAAAACGAATAAGCCGGGGTCAGCGGTGAGATGGCTTATAAATATCCGATACATCGCAACGCCATTCCTCAGTGTGATGTTTTTGAGGATAATGGATATACGAAAGAGGAAATGAAGCTCGTTCGCGAGACGCAGAAAATTCTTGGCGACAACTCAATAAAAGTAACCGCTACTGCCGTGCGCGTGCCGATTGTTGGCGGACACAGCGAAGCGGTCAATGTTGAATTTGAAAATGATTTTGAAATAAATGACGTTCGGAGAATGCTACACGAGACCGACGGCGTCGTGGTACAAGACAATCTCGATACTTTTACCTATCCGATGCCGATGTACGCTCACGGTAAGGATGATGTTTTTGTTGGCCGAATCAGGCGTGATGAGAGTCAGCCGAACACCTTGAACATGTGGATTGTATCCGATAACCTTCGCAAAGGCGCTGCTACAAATACAATCCAGATAGCCGAATATCTCGTAAAAAATAATTTGGTCTAAAACTTATTGTCGCCGTCCAATAAATTCCCTAATCCGCCCAGAAGACTTCCTTCACCGCGTTGGCTTCCGCCCGATTTTGGCGCTGATGCGATGATTCGATCGGCTAAACGGCTGAACGGCAACGATTGAATGTAAACGGTACCGGGTCCGCGAAGTGTCGCAAAGAATAACCCTTCCCCGCCGAAAATCGAATTCTTGATTCCGCCTACAAATTCAATATCGTAATCGACATCTTTTGTAAATCCGACGATGCATCCGGTGTCTACCTTAAGGACTTCGCCTGCCGATAATTCGCGTCGCGCCAATGTCCCGCCTGCATGAACGAATGCCATTCCGTCGCCTTCAAGCTTCTGCATGATGAATCCTTCGCCCCCGAACAATCCGCGGCCAATTTTTCGGGAAAATTCAATTCCGACTGAAACCCCCTTCGCAGCACATAAAAATGCATCCTTCTGACAAATGAATTTTCCTTGCACCTGGCGCAGGTCGATTGCGATGATTTTTCCCGGATAAGGCGATGCAAACGACACCTTGGCTTTTTCGCGATTTTGGTTTAGGTATGCCGTCATGAACAGGCTTTCGCCGGTCAGCATCCGTTTTCCGGCCGATAAAATTGTTTTGAACAATCCGGATTGCTGACCGGATCCGTCTCCGAAAATGGTTTCCATCTTTATTCCGTTGTCCATCATCATAAAACTTCCGGCCTCTGCAACGACGATTTCCTGCGGGTCAAGTTCTATTTCGACATACTGCATTTCTTCGCCATAAATGTGATAATCGATTTCGTGCGCTCTCACTTCTTTAATTTGATGATTAGTACTGTATTTTCAATTTACTGTCCTCAATGATATTGAAGCTTTCCAATATATCCCATGTGTTTCATTATCCTTGCTTTTCTTCGATTGATGTAACCACTTGAGTTACTTGCGTTGAATCGTCTTGGATTTGGCAATATTGCGGCAATCCCGGCTGCCTCCCTTTTTGACAACTCAGAAACATCCTTGCTGTACCAGTGTCTTGCCGCAGCCTGTGCACCATACACGCCGTTACCCATTTCGATGCTGTTCAGATAGACCTCCATAATGCGTTCCTTTCCCCAAAAAAGCTCGATTAGCAACGTAAAGTATGCTTCAAGTGCTTTCCGGAAATAACTCCTTCCCTGCCATAAAAAAACATTTTTTGCGGTTTGTTGTGATATCGTACTTCCGCCTTTCAGCTTTTTACCCTTTTCGTTGTTTTTGATTGCTTTCTGAATGGCTTCAAAATCAAAACCGTGGTGCTGAAGAAAATTGCTGTCTTCACTGGCGATTACAGCTTTTTGAAGATGAATTGAAATGTCGTCGAGCGGTTTCCAGTCGTGCCCGAAATAATTCTCCTTTCCTTCGATGCTGTTTTCAAAATAGCGAATCGCCATCAAAGGCGTAAACGGCACAGGAACGAATTTATAAAGAATGACCCAAAACACCGAGATTCCGACGAACCACAGCATCGCTTTGAATAAAAATCGAAATATTTTCCTTACCATAAATTTAATTGATTAGATCGGCTAACTCGGCACCGACAAGACTGCCTATTGCCACACCCATTCCTCCCAACCTCACGCCGCAATACACGCGGTCTGAAAGCTGTTCTACGATTGGCATCTTTTCGGAACCAATGCCCATAATTCCACTCCAACTATGTTCGATTTCAAAGTCGCAGCCCGGCAAAATTACTTCTTTAAGCAAATTTTCAAGTCGTTTTTGGATAATTTCGGTTTGACCAAATTGGGTAGTTGTCTCGGTTTCAAAATCGAGGTTCCGTCCACCGCCAAATAAAATTCGGTTGCCCAAATTCCTAAAATAATAGTAACCCTTATCGAGATGAAAAGTACCTTTAATGTCTAGGTCTGGAATTGGCTTTGTTATCAATACCTGCGCACGCGCGGGCTTAACTTTATTTCCCGTGAGCTGTTGCGAAAAACCATTTGTCGCAAAAAGCAGTCGGTTTGTTTTAAAACTGAAGTCTTCCAGCATCACTTCGACACTGTCTGATTTCTCCGTATGCCCAATGACTTTTTGTTTATTCAAAATCAAAATATCATTTGCTGCGGCAAGTTTTAACAATGCCTGCATCATATTGCCGGTATCGATCTGCGCCTCGAACGGATTAAAAATAAGGTGTTCATTTGTTCCGCCAAATGCAAATCTATCGACTTCTTTCGTAAAAACCGGGGCTTTAAAAATAGGCTTCAGCATTTCATTTACGAACGGCATCTTAGACAGACAATGTTCGAACAAATCAGCGTCCTGGTTCAAAAACAATTCGTATCCACCATAGGGTTTGAAGTCGATTTGCGAATCGCCGAGCCCTTTACGAAGCATTTGCAAACCTTTCCAGCGTTTTTGAATAAGGTCAATGACTTCCTGTTCACTATGGGAATTTAAATCTTCAATAATTTCGGACAAACTGCCAAAACACGCGAACCCGGCATTTTTTGTACTGGCTCCCTGCGGAAGCGCCCCTTTTTCGACAACGAGAATTTTGCTTGACGGGAATTTCTCCCTAAGCCGAAGTGCACAATGCAGTCCGACGATGCCGCTGCCAATAATTGTATAGTCGACGTTTGTAAACCAGTTCTTAAGCTCCCAATAACTTAATTCCATTACTAAAATTTCGGATAAAAATAAGCTTTTTTTGTCGTCTGCTGGGGCAGCCTTTTTTTTAGGAATTCAGGTTTTAGCTTTATTATAACACGCCCGTTTGTCGACATCAGCCCATATTTTTTAAATTTGGGGATGACTACCGGCAAAAGCTACATCCCTTTTAAACTATTCCTCGCTTATGCGGTATTGGCAGCACTTATCACAGGGTTTACGATACTTTTATTTTCGAAAAATGCCGCTTTTTCTGAAACAGAAAAGAAAATAGCAGCTGAAAACGCCAAAATACTTACAATCAACGCGTTTCTATCAAAGGTGCATGAAACCGAAAGTTTATCACGGCTAACAATTCAATCAAATTCGCAAAGCGATTATGTGGCGTTTACCGAACAATCCGATTCATTGGCAAATGCAATTGATTCTTTAAAAACCATAGTCAATTCGGATTACCAGGTTAAATTACTCGATAGCGTCAGAAACTTGCTTCTAATGAAAAAATCCAATATAGACCAGTTGCGGGAAATTAAGAATAAGGCGGGTAATGAAGCGCGGGTAACCAGGGCTATTAACGAACTGACCCGGATGGAGGAATCGCTTCGGAAACTGGAACTTGAAGACTTTGTAAAAGATCCGGATCAATTGGGTGCTTATCAACGAAGTGTTCTGAACAAGTACGTCGAATATCTCAATCAGAACATTCCCGACGATGAAACGAACACACTCAGTCAAAAGGTTCTCGACTCAATGCTGGTTGCTTCGCGAAACTTGTTAAATGAAGTCCGGCTCGAAACCGCGGAAAGAAACCGGCTATTGAACATTGAAGAAAAAAAATTATTGGACAATGAACTTTCCATCTCATCGCAATTACAGGAAATACTCGCTGAAATCGAAACGGACATTGTTGCAAATACAACCAAGAGCAATCAGGAAAAGGCCGAGGCATTAAATGAAATAATCAGCATAATAACAGCGGCAGCAGTTGCAGGACTCACTTTGGCACTATTTTTTTCGTTACTGATTCTTAATGATTTCCTTAAGACAAAAAAATACAAAAAGGACCTCGAGTTTGCAAATTCACGAGCGAACAAGCTGCTAAAAAATCGCGAACAACTGATATCAACGGTCAGCCACGACCTCAAAACACCACTCAGTACTATTTCGGGTTATACCGAGCTACTCGGAAATTCGGCTCTGACCGCGAAGCAGAACTATTACAATACGAATATCAAGGGAGCTTCTGCCTATATTTCGCGCCTTGTACAGGATTTACTTGATTTTACTCAACTCGAAGCCGGTAAAATCGTTATTGAAAACCTGCCCTTTTTATTGCCGAAAGTCATTGACGAAGTTGCTAAAAGCATTCAATCGATCCATTTACATAAAAACATAACCTTAAACATAGATAACGATGCGATATTTGATAATCGAATACTCGGAGATTCCTTTCGGCTACGTCAAATCCTGACCAATCTCATTGGTAACGCTTACAAATTCACCACAGACGGATCGATATCGATATCAACCAAGCCAAATTTCGATAACAGTGCGGTCGTAATTTCTATCACCGACACCGGAATCGGAATTGCTGAAGACAAACAACAATTGATTTTTGAGGAATTCACACAGGCCGACGAAACAGTCGACAAACGTTTTGGAGGCACCGGACTTGGCCTTACCATTTCAAAAAGGATTGCTGAAATTCTTGGCGGCCGACTATCCGTTACCAGTTCGGTTGGCAAGGGAAGTACATTTACTCTGGAGTTTCCTTTGAAATTTGATCCAAACCTGCAAAAGCTTGCCGAACCCGGAAGTTTGACTATTGCCATTGTTGACGATGACCTTAATCTGTTGAACCTCACAAAAGAAGCTTTAAAAATACGCAACTATAAAACACTTTCGTTCTTATCGGCACGGGAAGCACTTTCAGAACTGCAACGGAATCAGGTAGACCTTATTCTGACCGACATTCAGATGCCCGAGATGAATGGCTTTGAATTTTTACATTTAATTCAGCAACAGGACTGGTTTAATGCTGATAGAAAACCAATAATTGCGATAACCGGAAGGTCGGATGCCAACAATGATGATTATAAGGAAGCGGGATTTGCAGCTGTAATCCGCAAACCTTATAC
>JAEYZX010000059.1 GCA_023427845.1 Bacteroidota bacterium | reverse complement strand
ATTTCGGCAAGGTCACGATCTGAAAAATGGTGGTGATCCGGATATTCCATAATTGAATCGCCTTCAGATTTGAGAAAATCAAAAAACGACTCAGGCTTTGCAATGCCTGCGAGGATCAACTTGTTCGTTTGGCGAATTTCATCAACCGGTATCGAACCAATGTCGGAATATATATTTTGGTCGAATTCGATAAATGAGAAGTACAATTGCTGGCGCGATCTAAGCCGCAAACGCATCTCGATTTTCAACTGTTCTTCTTCCGACAAATCTGGCGGGCACTTGGTCACGATCACGACATCGGCACGTTTGGCGCCCTTTCGGCTTTCGCGTAAGTTTCCCGTTGGCAAAAGAAAATCATCGGCATATAATTCTCCGTAAGTTGTGAGTAAAATATACAAGCCTGCTTCGACCTTGCGGTGTTGAAACGCATCGTCAAGCAGGATCACATCAGGCTTGTCTGAGGCGGAAAGTAGTTTTGCAATACCATTCGCACGGTTGGCATCGACCGCTACAGCAACATCGGGAAATTTCCGATAGAATTGAAACGGTTCGTCGCCCAGGATTTCTGCCGTTGATGAATTGTCGGCAATAATAAATCCACTTGATTTTCGCTTATAGCCCCGGCTTAGTGTCGCAACCTTGAATGTGGGCCTCAGCAATCGGATCAGGTATTCGATCTGCGGCGACTTTCCGGTTCCGCCAACACTTAGATTTCCCACTGCGATCACGGGAATGTCGAATGAAGTGCTTTTTAAAATATTTCTATCATAAAGAAAATTCCGAAGAAGTGTAATTCCGCCATATATGGCAGCAAGTGGAAAAAGGATTTTTCGAAGCAGGTTCATATTACGAAAATAGGCTTTTCCAACTAAATCTTAATCGCCATATTTACTATTATGTTTTATCTTTGGAAAAGACAAAAATTTGAAACGTATGCGCAGGATAATATTGACATTGTTATTGCTGGCTTCGGGTCCGTTATTTGCACAATCCGATACCGATATATTAAAGGCAATTCTTTCTGAATATTATAAAACCGAGAAAGTTGTAGTCAAAGGACGCATGCAGTATCTATTTCTATACTGCGGAAAGGCGAATAATAACGAACAACTTTTCAAGACCATCGACGAAATGAAACTGGCAAAACCTGTTGCAGCCGGGCTTCGCAAAGAAATCCTCTCGGATAAAGCTGAAGAATCGTGGACAGCAGACCTTGAACCGATTTTCCGCGTCAGACCTACTTTAAGAAACAAGGTCAATACATGCCTGACGCTGGAACAATACCATCAGGAGCAAAAAATCAGGACCACACACAACCAACGCCTGATGATTGTGAGCAAACCGCTGATCTATGGAAAAGGAAAACATGCACTTGTAAAAGTAGAATTTTACCGCAGCGTTGAACACAATAATGGAAGCGTACTGCGACTTGAAAATATCAACAACGAATGGGTCATACAGGAATATCTTGATCCATGGTCAACCTAAATTATGAAATTAAAAAACATCATAGCTGTTCTCGAAGAACTCGCACCACTGGCTTATGCCGAGGATTTTGACAATGTGGGATTGCTGATTGGCGACAACGAGCAGGAAATCAACGGTGTTCTTGTTTGCCATGATGCGCTTGAAAGTGTTATCGACGAAGCAATTGCGAAAAACTGCAACCTCGTTGTGTGCTTTCATCCGATCTTGTTCAGCGGCATAAAAAAAATAACCGGAAAAAATTATGTCGAGCGCTCCGTCCTGAAAGCAATCAAAAACGATATAGCGATTTATGCGGTGCATACAGCATTTGACAACCATAAAAAAGGAGTCAACAAAATTATATGCGATGCGCTTGGTTTAGTGAACACCAAAATCCTGGTGCCTAAAAAGAATTTTATCCAGAAACTCGTTACCTATACGATACCCGAAAACGCCGAAAAAGTCCGCAATGCACTCTTCGACGCCGGCGCGGGAAACATCGGAAATTATGAGAACTGCAGCTTCAATTCACAGGGAATCGGCACCTACATGGGCAACGAAAACAGCAATCCTGAAGTTGGCGAACGATTTGAATTCGTCGAATCGCAGGAAATCCGCATCGAAGTGACCTATGAACGTCATCTCCAACCCAAAATCATGAAGGCTTTGTTCGCAAGCCATGTTTATGAAGAAGTCGCGTATGAGATTTATACTTTGGAAAATCAGCACCAAAATGTCGGACTCGGAATGATTGGCGAATTAGAATCGGAAATGGAAGAACGTGGTTTTTTACAGATGGTAAAAGAAAAGATGGACTGCGGAATCATCCGACATTCCGATTTCATCGGACGCAAAATCAAAAAAGTTGCCGTACTTGGCGGTTCGGGAAGCTTCGCTATAAATGATGCCAAAAAAGCCGGGGCCGACGTGTATCTGACGGCCGATTTAAAGTACCATAACTTTTATGAAGGCGAAGGAAGAATGCTTGTGGCGGATATCGGACATTTTGAAAGTGAGCGATATACAAAAAATTATATTGTTGATTTTCTTATCAAAAAATTGCCTAATTTTGCAATCATTTTATCAGCAGAAAATACAAACCCGGTTAAGTACTTATAATTTATGGCGAATACAAAAGAATTAAGCGTTGAAGACAAGTTGCGAGCACTGTATGATTTACAGTTAATCGATACAAGAATCGACGAAATCAGGAATGTAAGGGGCGAATTACCTCTTGAAGTAGAGGATTTGGAAGATGAAGTGGCCGGTCTTAGTACCCGTTTGGACAAACTAAAAAGCGATCTTGAAGTTATCGAGGATAACATTAAAGTCAAAAAATCGACTATCGAGGAACATCGCGAAGCAATCAAGAAATACACAAAACAGCAGGAAACGGTTCGAAACAACCGCGAATTCAACTCGCTGACAAAAGAAATAGAGTTCCAGGAACTTGAAATACAATTGGCTGAAAAGCAAATCAAGGAAATGCGCGCTTCAATCGAGCACAAGAAAGAAGTGATTGCGCAGTCGAAAGAACGTCTAGAAACAAAGACTTCACACCTGAAACACAAAAAATCGGAACTCGACGCCATTATGTCGGAAACCGCAAAAGAAGAAACGTTCCTTTCGGAAAAATCGGCCGAGTACCGTTCGCTTATCGAAAGCCGCCTTCTCGCTGCATACGACCGCATCCGCGGAAGTGTCCGCAACGGTCTTGCAGTAGTATCTATCGAGCGTGGCGCATCTGCCGGATCGTTCTTTACGATTCCGCCGCAAACGCAGGTTGAAATCGCTTCACGAAAGAAAATCATCACCGACGAACATTCAGGACGAATCCTTGTTGACAGTTCACTCGCTGAAGAAGAAAGAGAGAAAATGCAACAGCTGTTTTCTAAAATCTAAATTCAAGTCCCGCTACCGCGGGATTTTTTTATGAAGAAGTTTAATTATTTTTTACTGACAAAGTCGATTGGATTATGCCTCAATATCCTGAGCTATATTGCGCCCAAAAAGGCGTCATTGCTCGCCTATCGGCTTTTCAGTGAACCGCGTGTAGGCCGACTCACAAAAGAAACGCTTCCGCCTGTATTGTCGCAAGCTACTTCAGAGACTTTTACACTGGAAGGAGAATTTTTTGAAAGCTACACCTGGCGCGGGAATTCAAATGTGATTTTGCTGATTCACGGTTGGGAAAGCAATGCCTCACGATGGGAAAAACTCATTCCGCATCTTCAAAAAACAGGAAGCACCATAGTTGCGATCGACGCGCCTGCGCACGGACTCTCGGCCGGCAAGGAGTTCAATTTGGTAAAGTACGCCGAATTCATCGACATTGCCGCAACGAAATACCAGCCCGATTACCTGATCGGACATTCAATTGGCGGAGCGGCATGCGTGTATTATCAATCGGCGTATCAAAATCCGAAGATCAAAAAAATGATTGTACTTGGAGCGCCATCGGATCTTCAGGTGCTGGTCATGAATTTTGTGAAACTGCTGAGCCTGAATTCAAGAATCGTGAAGTCGCTCGAGCAATATTTCATCGATAGGTTTAAATTCCGCCTTCAGGATTTCTCCGGACGGTTATTCGGCGCCAAACTAAAACTCAAAGGGCTTATTGCACATGATGTTGACGACGATGTAGTTGCGTATTCAGAGGCGAAAAAAATCGCGGAAAATTGGAAGGATGCCTTATTCCTCGAAACAAAAGGCCTTGGCCACAGCATGCATGACGATGTTCTTTATGGCAAAGTCATTGCTTTTTTGAACGAGGAATAAGGAATCCGGAATACTTAAGATTTGACGAACTTCGCATTTATTGTCGCACCGGTTTCAGAAGTTACCGATACGATATACAAACCAGAATGCAGATGTTGCGCATCTATGCTGATGTCCCGGTCATTGCAGGTCTGGTTCAAAATCCGTTTTCCGGAAACATCGGATAGTATAACTTCAAAAGGACCCTCAATCCCCGACGGAAGTTTTACCGAAAGCAAATCTTTTACGGGATTTGGATAGACACTCATTTTCTCATGGTTCCAATTTCCTGTTCCCAATTGTGTATTATCGTGAACAATGCCCAGAATTCCTTCTTCAAGCGACGTTTGCAGGATCGGATAAAATGGATTGACGTTAAACCAAGTGTAATTGGTGTGACCTTCCGCTTCTACTTTTTGGCGTACTACATTAGGAAAGGTTCCAAATGGCATATGTAAAGTTCCGTAAGCATCGTAAGTAACAGTTTGCGTTTGTGGCCCTTCATCGAATGTACGCTGATAGGTATCGGTAAATACGGTTCCGTATGTATACGGAAAAACTGCGTAAGTTCGCGGATTCTGCGTAAAATCCTCACCAACTTCGCCCATGTAACCCAAAGAATAAATCTCAAAAGCGGTAGGCGTCACACTGTGATAAAAATACATCACGGCATCTGTGAAAGCGCTTTCCATGGTGTAGCAATAATTTGCCAATGGAAACTGACTTGCAAAAGGCGAAGTTTCATAAGGTATTGCAGATTGCGTCCCGAGGAAAGTCCCGGTTCCCATTTCAGCAAACATCCAGGTGCGGTTTGGCCCTGCCGGACCGGGAGAAAATCCGTCGGGTACTTCTGTATAATACAGATCGCCCTCAAAATTATGCGCCACATTAGACGCGTTGACTACCGGTTGCGCCTGAGCACAAATTGACATCATCGCAATACCTGCGAAAGTAAAAATTGATTTCATGATTAAATGATTTTTGATTAATGATGTCCTATAGACGCATGCATCAAATATCTGTTACAAAAGCTTTAAACTTTTTTTTGCGGACTTGCACAAACGCGCAATATCAAAAAGTAGATTACCTTTGCATTATGGAAGAATTGAAACGACTCAACAAATTCATCGGCGAAACCGGATACTGTTCCCGACGCGAAGCCGACAAGCTTATTGAAGAAGGACGTGTCACATTAAACGGCGTTGTTCCCGAAATGGGAACGAAAGTCGGCCCCGATGATGAAGTCAGGATCGACGGAAAACTCATCCGTGAGAAAAAAGGAAATTTTGTTTATCTGGCATTTAACAAACCAGTCGGTATCGAATGTACTACAAACCTCGACGTTCCTGAAAATATTGTTGATTATATCAATTATCCGACTCGGATCTTTCCGATTGGCCGTTTGGATAAAGCCAGCGAAGGATTGATTTTTATGACCAATGATGGCGACATCGTCAATAAGATACTACGCGCGCGAAACAATCATGAAAAAGAATATACGGTTACGGTCAACAAACCCATAACCGACCGATTCATCGAGCGCATGGGCAACGGAGTTCCGATCCTCGACACGGTTACAAAAAAATGCAAGGTTGAACAGATCAGCCGCTATACATTCAAGATCATTTTAACACAGGGACTCAACCGACAGATTCGCCGAATGTGTGAGTATCTTGGCTATGAAGTCACTGCATTGAAACGGATCCGGATCATCAATATTTCGCTTGATGTTCCTGTTGGTCGCTATCGTGAACTAACCCCTGAAGAAATTACGGAACTCAACCAATTGATCGCACCTTCCGGTAAAACCGAAGAAGCCAGTCTTCCAAAACCTGCCCAACGACAGAACAGGGAACGTACTATCGCAAGCAGGAGTCAATCATCCGGATTCGCACCCAAATCTGATAAGCCGCAATCGGGAACCCGAAAAGCGGAATTCATCAAAAAGGACGATCCACGCTACAAGAAAAAAGGCGATTACTAAGAACAATTTTTATTAAAATCGGGCGTTAAAGAAATATTAAATTTATTTTATGAGCGTCCGGAAAATTCTTTTATTGGCTGCTGCTATCATTGCCGCGCTAATTTGTCTGGGCTTTATAGGAGTCCGTTTATTCACTACTGCAATTTACGAAAGCGACAATTGCGAATGGGCAAATATCGATAACATCGAACTGCATGCATTGGTCGACATTCCGCCTACTACCGACTCCGATTGCCGAATCGACAAGGTTGAAAATGCGAAATATGCCACATTCATGATCGATCTTGAAGAAGTCGATATCGATAAGTACATCGCTGACAATAAGTTTGTGAAGGTTCAATCGAGTGCGCAGGCACAGAAATATTTATCGCAGCACTATCCCGATGCCGAGATGGAATCCTTTACTTATGCCAATTTATATGAGCGTCATGGCAGTTATAAAGACGAAACCAGCAGTCTGTTGCCTGATGCCGAAACGGGGAAACTCAGCGTTACCATTAAATACGGAAAATAATTACCTATTTCGCTCGCGTTTTTGTTCACGCGCTAGAAGTGTGTTCTTAAGCAGCATTGCAATTGTCATAGGCCCCACGCCTCCCGGGACGGGAGTTATGAACGATGCTTTTTTACTGACATTGTCAAAATCGACATCCCCGGTAATACGGTAGCCTTTTTCCGAATCGTCTA
The DNA here is from genome assembly GCA_023427845.1 of Bacteroidota bacterium. Taxonomy (GTDB): domain Bacteria; phylum Bacteroidota; class Bacteroidia; order Flavobacteriales; family Flavobacteriaceae; genus Flavobacterium. Next base: position 18,449 of record JAEYZX010000059.1, on the reverse strand, counting down.
CAACGCGTGTGATTCCAACGTCGATCACAACCGCGCCATCCTTTACCATTTCAGCTTTTAAGTAGTTCGGAACACCGAGTGCAGTAATGATGATGTCGGCCTGCGTCGTGATCTGCGCAATGTTTTTTGTATAACTGTGCGTAAGGGTTACAGTCGAATTTCCGGGAAAACCTTTGCGACCCATCAGTATGCTCATCGGACGGCCAACGATGTGGCTTCGGCCGATAACTACGGTGTGTTTTCCTTTTGTTTCGACATTGAATCGTTCAAGAAGTTCAAGAATTCCGAATGGTGTTGCGGGAATGAACGTTGTCATATCGAGCGCCATTTTTCCGAAATTCTCAGGATGGAAACCATCGACGTCTTTGCTCGGGTCGATTGCCATCAGAACCTTTTGTGTGTCGATTTGCTTTGGAAGCGGAAGCTGCACAATGAAACCGTCTATTTTGTCGTCTTCATTGAGCTTTTTAATTTTTTTGAGCAGCTCGGTTTCAGATGTCGTACTTGGCATTTTGATCAACGTCGATTCAAATCCGACGCGTTCACAGGCTTTGACTTTGCTTCCCACATACGTAAGGCTGGCGCCGTCATTACCCACAATTATTGCTGCCAGATGCGGAACTTTCTCGCCGTTCTTTCTCATTTGATCGACTTCGGCCTGGATTTCAAGTTTGATGTCTTCTGATGTTTTTTTTCCGTCGAGTAGTTGCATGGTTTTCGGGATATAAGATTAAAGTGAGGGATGAGGGATGAGGGAAAAGGAATTAGCGATTAGGGATTAGGGATTAGGTTAGACTATCAGAAGTGAGGATTGAGGTTTTAATTTCGCTAAAGTTGCATCGCTTCGCTTGAATATTGAATTTAGAATTTGTATCATGCTATACTTGTCCATCTTCCCTGATCCCTTTCCTCTTTTAACCTACACCCTAAGCCCTATACCACCTTATCTTACCTCATCCCTTTCATACCGCCCATCATCTTCATCAGATTCTTTCCGCCCGGGCCCTGCATCATTTTCATCATCTTGCTCATTTGGTCGAACTGTTTCATCAACTGGTTGACCTGTTCGATTTTTGTACCCGATCCCTTAGCGATGCGGTTTTTTCTTTTGACGTCTATTACCGATGGTTTTTTTCTTTCGATTGGCGTCATCGAATGGATTATCGCTTCGATATGTTTGAACGCATCGTCTTCAATTTCGACATCTTTCATCGCTTTTGACGCGCCCGGGATCATCCCGACCAGGTCTTTCATGTTACCCATCTTCTTGACCTGCTGGATCTGAGTGAGGAAATCGTCGAAACCAAATTCGTTCTTTGCAATCTTCTTTTGAAGTTTACGTGCTTCTTCTTCGTCGAATTGTTCCTGTGCACGTTCAACAAGCGATACGACGTCGCCCATTCCGAGGATACGCTCGGCCATACGATTCGGGTAGAACACATCGATAGCGTCCATCTTCTCGCCTGTACCAACAAACTTGATCGGTTTGTTTACTACCGATTTTATCGAAATCGCAGCACCACCGCGGGTATCACCATCGAGCTTGGTAAGGATAACACCATCAAAGTCGAGTCGGTCGTTAAATGCCTTTGCAGTATTCACCGCATCCTGCCCTGTCATCGCATCGACAACGAACAAAGTTTCCTGCGGCTGGATCGCTTTATGGACATTTGCAATCTCGTTCATCATCTGCTCATCAATCGCAAGACGTCCGGCAGTATCGACAATCACGACATTGAAACCGTTTGCTTTTGCATGCCTGATCGCATTTTGCGCAATCTCGACCGGATTTTTATTTTCGGGCTCTGAATATACTTCAACACCAATTTGGCCGCCAACTACGTGCAACTGGTTGATTGCCGCAGGCCGATAGATATCGCACGCAACCAATAGTGGTTTTTTGTTCTTTTTTGTTTTGAGGAAATTCGCCAGTTTACCCGAGAATGTGGTCTTACCCGAACCTTGCAGCCCCGACATCAAAATTACGGTCGGACTTCCCTGCAGATTAATTCCGGCAACATCGCCACCCATTAATTCGGTCAACTCATCTTTGACCAATTTTACAAGCAATTGTCCCGGCTGTAACGTTGTGAGCACGTTTTGACCTATCGCTTTTTCTTTGACTTTCGTCGTGAAGTCTTTTGCAATCTTAAAATTGACGTCGGCGTCGAGCAGTGCGCGGCGGACTTCCTTCAGGGTTTCCGCTACGTTGACTTCTGTAATTTTGCCGTGTCCCTTTAGTATATGAAACGCTTTGTCGAGTTTATCGCTTAAATTATCGAACATGATCTGGATTGTCTTTTATTGAGCTGCAAATTTAACGATTTGAATTAGAAATTGATGTAAAAACCGAGCTGTAAATCGTTGAATTCTTATAAGATTTTTCAAAAATCCTGTACCGCGCGGCAGCTTTCGCAACCGTATCTTTAAAATCTAAATCCGAATGCCATGAAAACTAAGAAATCACTCCTTTGCGTCGCAGCATCATTCGCATTTTTACTCGTGTCGTGCGGATCAAATAATTTCAAAGGATCGGCATCCGATCGCACTGGCAACAACGGTGCTACAAACGGGACCGGGAAAGTCGCGCCGCTGAATTAAAACTGGAAATAGATAAAAGGTTGCGGACCGCTGGTTGCAGTTGCGTATACAACCCAATAAGCAAAGGCAAGCACCAACGCTTTGAGCACAATCGGAAGACGATCGAAACCACTGCGCAAAAGTCCGATCCATCTGTACGGAAGGAAATGCCAAACATATCCGATCAACATTACAATAAATACATTTTGATAACCGGTGAGAATTGTTACCCATTTACTGATGTCGAAATCCAGTTTCCCTATATTCCCCAACAATTCAAACGCGGTCGAAAAGTCGCGCGCCCGGAAGAAAATCCATGCAAATGCAACAAAATGAAATGTTATGAAGATTTGGATTGCTTTTACTAATGCGTTTTTAGGAAACGATATCCGGTTCTTGAACAATCGTTCGATCACAAGCGCAAATCCGTGCAGCACGCCCCAAATCACAAATTTCCATGAGGCGCCGTGCCACAATCCGCCAAGCAGCATCGTCAGGAATAGATTAACATAAGTCCTGAATTTTCCTTTTCGGTTTCCGCCCAATGAGATGTACAGATAATCGCGCAGCCATGACGAGAGCGAAATATGCCAGCGTCTCCAGAATTCGGTTATCGATGCCGATTTATACGGTGTCCTGAAATTCTCCGGCAATTTAAATCCGAGCAATAACGCAATCCCGATGGCCATATCGGAGTACCCCGAGAAATCGCAGTAAATCTGCAGCGCGTAGCCATAGGACGCCATCAGGTTTTCGAAAGGCGTATACAGGCTTGGCGAATCGAAAACACGGTCAACGAAATTCAGTGAAATATAGTCGGAAATGAATGTCTTTTTTATCAACCCTCCGATAATAAGAAATAATGCGGCGTTTACATCATCACGCGTCAGGTTGAGTTTTTTATAGATCTGCGGAATAAAATCGGCTGCGCGAACAATCGGACCGGCAACAAGCTGCGGAAAAAACGACACGAAAAACATATAATCAACCAGGTTTTTCGCGGGTTGAAGTTCCTTTCGATAGATGTCGATTATATAGCTCATCGACTGGAAGGTGTAGAACGAAATTCCGACCGGAAGTACGATATCGTGAAAAGGCACATTTCCCGAAAACAATCCGTTATAATTTTCTATCAGGAAGTTCGTGTATTTGAAATAGCCGAGCAATGAGAGGTTCAGCAACATGCTGAGCACGAGATAAAATTTCCTGTAGCGGGCGAGTGTTTCCTGATATAAAAGCCGCGCCAAAGTGTAATCGACAACAGTTGAGAGTATCAACAGCGAAAAGTAAAGACCGCTTGATTTATAGTAGAAAAACAGCGAGAACACCAGAACATAGACATTGCGAAGTGTGTAGGTGCGCGCCTTGGTGATGTAAATATAAATGGGATAAAATAGCAGAAACATTCCGAGAAACAGCGGCGTGTTGAATAATATTGGCTGTTCCGGATCGTAAACGAACCAGTCTTGAAAATTGGCGGCAAACCAATTCGTGATTTCAGCGACCGTCATCACTGCTGGAACAATTTAAATTCGGCAAACCCATCCAAAAGTGCTTTTGCGAGCAAAGATCCCTGATATTCGTAACCTGCCTTGGTATAATGGACTTTATCGGCTGCGATCAATCCCGCGCGGGAGTTTTTAGAGACACCATTTAAACCGCCCAGTTGTGAAAACAAATCGTAAACGGAATAGCGGTTTTCTTCTGCGAGTGTCAAAATCGATTTCGAATAAGCATCCGCAAAGGTATTCGGATACTTCCGCTGGAACAACGATGGCGGCGGCGAAATGACCAGCAGCGAAACTTGCGGATGATCTTTTCGGATATTTTGAAGGAAGAAGCGCAATTGAGCTTCGTATTCTTCAGCGGTAATTTTGTCGAAAGATTCATTCGTACCCAATGAAACGATTATCAGATCGGGCGAAAGTGATTTTAACTGAGTGAAAAACAGCGAATATTTATTGTAATCGGAAAGTTTTGCCCCATTGACGCCGATGCTATGGTAGAGTATCCCGGAGCCGCCGTTTTCAAGCACGATGCCGTTCAGGTTATGGGTTTGAACACCTTCTGCGGGAATCAGGTAAATTTTATCCAACAGCACATCGGAGTAATAGGAATGCGACAGGCTGTCGGCAACCAGCGGTAGCGGAATGAATTTATATCGTTCCGTTTTCGCGACTTCCATCTCGCGCGAAGGAATTCGAAGTGATTTCCCTGCGCGGATGTTATTTGATTTGAGGTTGTTGAGTTTTTTGATAGCATTAACCGAAACATTGTATTTATCGGCGATTATCGACAATGCTTCGCCACTTCGGATTTTGTGGCTAATATTTTTTGGTACTTTCGACTCCAATACAATCGTTTCCTTTGCGGTTGCCAAATCGAAAGAATGTTCGTTGTTCGGCGTGATGATTTTTATTGTGTTGAATGCATTATCGGGAATTTTTGCATCGAATTCAATCGCGAAATCGGCTGACCGCGTTTCGAGCGCAATTCCGCTCAGGCCGACTTCACTTCCATTCGGCGGATAAATATTGCGATGGCTATCCCATTTTCCGTTTGACGAAAACCGTATGTCGGAAGATCCGTTGGTTTTGGCAAGGTTATGCGGAAATACAAATCCGCGGCCGGCGTTTCCAAACACCTGCTGAAGTTCGCGTCGTGTTTGCGCCGTCATTAGATCGGCTTGAATGTGCGAATCGCCAATATGGACAATGTTGACTTTACCTGACTTTGTTTGTTCCAGGAATTCAAGCTTGCGGAAAAATCCGTCGATGGCCGCACTATTCATAACAACATTTTTTGGAGCCGCAGCTGCAGTAGTATCCACCGTGAGCGAATCTGATTCGACATAAATTTCGTCGGTTTCCTGTGCCACAACTGAAAAACCAACAAAACAAAGCAAGAAGATTAAAATATCATTCTTCATTAATAGCCGGATTATTGGTTAAACTATCTGCGTTGACTTTAGGTTTAGGAGCCGGCTTTTTGCCACTCCTCAATTTTTTATACTGTTCGTAGCCTTCGATAATTTCGGAATACAGCAACGACCCAATTTTGGACGCGCCTTTGAAACTGAAATGCGTATAATCTTTATTCGCAAGTGGCGGCGTTTCCTCCGACCATGAAACGATCGAACCATCGCCTCCCATAAGCGTGTACAGATTTATAAATCCCGATTTTGTATTGAGCGCGTACCGTTTTTGCGCAAGTGTCAATGGCACCACAGCCGAATCGGTTTTCATTTCAAGGCCATACTTTGTTGCTTTATCGGCCGTCGAAATCACCAGAATCGCCACACCCGGAAAACATTCACGAAGGCGTTTGATCGTTCTGGTCATTCCGCGCTCGTACCAGCCATAATGCTTGGTACCGTAATTCAGCACATTTGTTCCGTAATGAAGTACGATCAGGTCATAACCCAGCTTATCCTGAAACGCGTTCATCAGCGAAACATTGAAATTTGAAATTGGAATACCTGAATTTCCGCGTTGCGAGAAGTTGTCGACATGTATGCCCTTGCCGTCGTCGAAGTTAAAGCCGTAAATCGGTATCGAATCGGATGCAAGAAAATTCGCCCGCAGGTTTTTAATTCCGTTTTTAGCCAAAGTCAGTGTATTCAATTGGTTGTTGGGAACAAGTTTTTTATAAACCGTATCGTTATCGGTAATCAACGCGACAACACCATTATTGTTTTTGGAACTTCCATAGAACAATGTCGGATTATCGAGCTGCGACACAAACCGACGCCTGCTCGCGGTAAATTTCACCCATTCGGTTCGCGAGGTATCGTTGGCGAAAAACACATGGCCGTTGACGCCGAAAGACCGTAGCGGATTTTTGACATTCAGATACGACTGCGTTTTCCAATTATCGGAAAATTCGTGCTTGACCGAGTTTCGCGATGCTGCAGATTCAGATGTTATCGATACAAAACCAACGCCCCGGCCACCGAAACGTTGCTGAAAGTTTGACCGCAGATCCTGGACAATCAGATCGCCATCGGTCATTGAGTCGCCAAAATAGGCAATCCGTACGTTTTCGTTCTGTTTGTTTTCGAGCTGAAACAATTTTTCAAAAAACGATATCAGGTACTGGTAACCCTTGTAATTTTCATAGGTTTCGGCAGGAAATGCAATTCCGTCGCTTGCATAAAATTTCACTTTCTGGTTCGCCATCGTATCGCCAACCTCAGCAGGGATTCCTTCGGGTTCGGCTACAAATGCATCGATAAGCATGCTGTCGATCAGTACGTTTTTGACGGACGATTTTTTTTCAGGGAAAATCTTCGTTGGCATCACCTCTTTAAGTCCCAGAAAGAACACCGCCGATAGCAGAATTATCAGGAAAGACTGCGGGAAATAAGATTTTTGTTGGCTCACCGTACTATAAATTACATTCTTTCAGGTACGTCAATCCCGAGCAGACGCACTGCAGAGGCGATTGTATCGGCAACTTTTTTAGAAAGCTGGACGCGGAAAACTTTCTCGGATTCAGAATTTGCGCCGAGAATCGGGACTGCCTGATAAAACGAGTTGTATTCCTTTACAAGGTCGTATACATAATTTGCAACCAATGCCGGACTGTGGTTTTTTGCCGCATCCTGAATCACATCGGGAAAAAGCGCCAAGTGTTTTAAAAGTTCCTTTTCTTTTGGATGAAGCGCAATCGGTGTGAATTCCGATTTTTCGATATCGAATCCGGCTTTTCGCAGAATGGATTGGATTCGCGCATGCGTATATTGTATGAAAGGGCCTGTATTTCCGGCAAAATCGACCGATTCTTCGGGATTGAAAAGAATCCGCTTTTTAGGATCGACTTTTAAAATGTAATATTTGAGTGCGCCGAGACCGATCATTTTATGCAGTTTCGCTTTTTCATCATCGGAATAGCCGTCAAGTTTTCCCAATTCCTCCGAAATCTGTTTTGCGGTTTGCGTCATATCTTCCATCAGTTCGTCGGCATCGACAACGGTACCCTCGCGGCTTTTCATTTTTCCAGACGGAAGGTCGACCATTCCATATGACAGATGATAAAGGTCTTGCGACCATTCGAATCCGAGTTTTTTAAGGATCAGGAAAAGCACTTTAAAGTGATAATCCTGTTCGTTGCCGACGGTATAAACCATTCCGCCCACATTTGGAAAATCCTTGACACGCTGAATTGCGGTACCGATATCCTGTGTCATATATACAGCCGTGCCATCAGAACGCAATACGATCTTACGGTCAAGTCCTTCATCGGTGAGGTCGATCCATACCGAACCGTCGGGATCTTTTTCGAAAATTCCTTTTTCAAGCCCGATTTGGACAACATCCTTTCCGAGCAGATACGTATCGCTTTCGTAGTAATTTTTGTCGAAATCGACGCCGATGTTTTTATAGGTCGTTTCAAAACCGTCATAAACCCATTGGTTCATTTGGTTCCAAAGGTTTAAAACCTGATCGTCGCCCGCTTCCCACTTTTGAAGCATCTGCTGCGCTTCCAGCAATATCGGGGCTTGCTTTTTAGCTTCATCTTCAGATAATCCGTCGGCGATCAATTGGTCGATTTGCTGCTTATACGCTTTATCGAAAGCTACATAATAATTCCCAACGAGTTTATCGCCTTTTAGACGGCTGGCTTCAGGAGTTTCATTTTGTCCAAATTTTTGCCAGGCGAGCATCGATTTGCAGATATGGATTCCGCGGTCGTTGATAATCTGGGTCTTGTAAACCTTTTTTCCTGATGCTTTCAAGATTTCGGCTACCGAATATCCAAGCAGGACGTTACGCACGTGGCCAAGATGAAGCGGTTTGTTTGTATTTGGTGATGAATATTCGACGATTATTGCTTTCTCATCCGGACTGGCAACCTGGAATCCGAATTCATGGTTGTTTCTAATTTCATTAAAGAACTGTTGATAATAGGAATCGGAAATCACAATGTTCAAAAATCCCGACACCACATTGAAAGATTCCACCTCATTTACATTCTCAAGCAGATAATTGCCCAGTTGCTCGCCAATTTGAGCGGGGCTGCTTCTTATCATTTTCACCAATGGAAAAAGCACAATGGTGGTATCGCCTGCAAAATCCTTGCGGGTGGATTGAAATTCGGCGCTATAATTTGCTACTCCATAAAGGGTTTCGATAGCTTTTTGTACGGCGGGCGAAAGAATTTCGGAAAGTGTCATTGATATTGGTTTTTGAGCGTGCAAATATAATCAATAATAATGCTGGCGAAGTTTAATGATCCCATTTTTACTCATTGTAAATATGTCATTTTCACTATCCATAATAATAATGTAACATATTCTTAAATTTCTGTAAATCACGGTATCACCAAATATCAGTAAAAAAATAAATAAAGTAAGATTTTTATGTCAAAAAATACTATAATTGTGCATTTCATCGATTTTTTTTGTATTTAATCGATGTTTATATAATATTTGTCCCGTCAAATCAACCATGGCAAAACGTCCCTAAAAGTTACAATCGCATTATCATGAAAAAATTATTACTCCTACTAGCTATAGTATTCTCGTTCGACGGCTTTTCGCAGGCGATAACGGTTAATACCAATACATACAGTGTTCCCCAACTTGTATCTAATGTGTTGATCAATTCTCCTTGTGTTTCCGTTGAAAACATCACGTGGCGCACCGGTACTAATTATGGTTCCTCAAATGGAATTGGATATTTTGAAAATACCAATCCGAGCTTTCCGATGCAAAGCGGTGTAATCCTGACCACGGGTAGCGCTACCAGTGCCGAGGGCCCTAACTCGGTGCTGCTGAATGAAGGTAGCGCAAACTGGGTCGGGGATGCCGATCTTGAAGCAACGCTTGCAGCTGCCGGAATTCCGATGATTTCCACCAATGCTACCGTACTGGAATTCGACTTTACACCGATTTCCTCAAGTTTCAGTTTTGACTTTATTTTCGCATCGGAAGAATATGGTAACTACCAATGCCAGTTTTCGGATGCATTTGCGTTCCTGCTAACCAACATGAATACCGGAGTAACAACAAACCTTGCGGTTGTTCCGAATACCAATTTGCCGATTTCGGTAGTTACGATTCGTGACTTTGTTTACAATTCGTCTTGTCCGTCGGCAAATGCACAATATTTTGGCCTTTTCAACGGCGGATCGGCTGCTGCCGGGTCTCCGACAAACTTTAATGGTCAGACAAAGGTTTTAAACGCATCGGCAGTATTAGTACCGGACACGCCTTATCACATTAAGCTGGTGATAGCAGACCGTACGGATTATGAGTCGGATTCTGCCATTTTCCTTTCTTCGAACAGTTTCAACCTTGGCCAGGATGTTCTTGGTGCCGATTTGACAATAGCTGCCAACACGGCGCTTTGCCCCGGTACCAATCATGTTATCACCACAGGATTAAATCCCGCGACAAACAGTTTTTCGTGGACACGAAATGATGAGGTGCTTGTTGGTGAGACCGGCCCGTCATTAACCGTTAATCAGCCAGGAACCTATGCCGTAACTTATGATGACCCTACAGATACTTGTCCGCCTCGTACCAGCAATATGATAATTGAATACTATCCTGAACTGGTCACCGGTACTCCTGTCGACTTGTTTAAATGCGACAATGGAGCGGCTACATACAACTTCGATCTGTCGTTCAACACTCCGCTTATATTGGCAGGCATGGATCCGGGCACACAAGTTTCGTATCACGCATCGCTCGCTGACGCCAACAATAACGCCTCGCCACTTGCATTGAACTATAATGGGACACCGGGTCAGACGATTTATGTTCGCGTGAAAAGTGCTAATACGCCTTGCTTTGTAGTTAGGCAATTTAATCTGCAGACTGCCGCGGGACCGTTGGCTACACAGCCACAGAATCTTACTGCATGCGAGAACAGTTTCACGAATCCAAACGGTAGCTTTGTGCTCGGCAGTCAAATCGCGGCAATATTGAATGGACAATCTGAACTAACCAATATTGTAACCTTCCATTCAACGCTTGCAAATGCACAAAACGGCGTAAGTCCGTTGTCAACTACATTGTTCGGTGCGCCAAATGGAACAACCGTTTATGTTAGGGTACAAAATGTATTTGATACCTCGTGCTACACAACTACGAGCTTTGAACTGTTTGTAAATCCAAAGCCTCCCGTTGACGTACTGCCACCGGTTATCGTATGCGACCAATATATACTGCCAGCTCTTACGCACGGCAACTATTTTACCGCAACCAATGGCGGCGGAACCCCGTTATTTGCCGGAGATATAATCGATGCGACGCAAACCATCTTCATTTATAACGAGTCTGGTGGTATACCGAACTGCAAATCGAATTCAAGCTTTTTAGTTACGGTAATTGATCCTGAGACCGTTACCCCTACCAGCGGAACGTATTGCAGCAGCTACACATTACCTCCGCTTGACTACGGAAACTATTATTCTGAACCTGGAGGGAATGGCAACCAAATTCCTGCAGGGACAACAATAAATACAACTCAAACGATTTATGTATATTATATATCACCTGAGGCACCGTTTTGTGAAGTTGATTCCAATTTTGAAGTGACATTGATGCCGAGTCCTGACATACCCAACTATCCCAATGTAGTGGTGTGTTCATCTTACACATTGCCTCAGATTCCGTTGGGGAATTATTATACCGGCCCGAATGGAGGCGGCACGCAACTGCCTGCAGGAACAGTAATAACAACATCCCAGAACATCTATGTCTATACTGAAAGTGGGACCGCGCCAAATATTTGTTCCGATCAGGACCAGTTCTATGTCACGGTTAACTACACTGCGCCTGCAGATATCAATCAGTGCGGACCTTATCAACTGCCGTCATTGCCAGGAGGCGGTAAGTATTTCACTGGTCCGAATGGCACCGGAACAGAACTGCCGGCCGGATCGAATATCAGTTCAACTCAAACTGTGTACATCAATTTTCCTAACTCTGACTGTGGTGGCGCACTAAGTTTTCATATCACGATTTCCCAACCTCCTGTTGATACGCTTCAAGATGTTGCAACATGTGATACTTATACGTTACCTGCGCTTACCAATGGTGTCTATTATACCGAGTCGGGTGGAAATGGCACGATGTTATCTGCCGGAGACATTATATCGACCGATCAGACGATCTACATTTATGCCGAGTCGACTTCCGTTTGTAGCAACGAGTCAAGTTTTACGGTGACAATAATTCCGCCACCGGCAATCGATTCACGTTCTGATATTGATATTTGCAACTCTTACACACTGACGGCTTTGACGGCTGGAAACTATTATACAGGCCCGGGCGGGACAGGAGAAATGTTGCCTGCAGGTACGGTCCTGTATGAATCGATGACGGTCTACATTTATGCCGAAACGGATACAACACCAGCTTGTACTGCCGAAAACAGTTTTGAACTTTTCATTTTCTCGGTTCAGGCTGATGACCCTGATGATGTGGTGGCATGCGACAGTTATGTGCTTCCTCCGTTGAATATTGGAAATTACTATATGTTGCCTGGCGGCCCGGCCGGAGGCGAGGGTACTATGATGTACGCCGGAGATGTAATCACAAGCACAATGCTGATGTATGTTTATATTGAATCGGGAGAAAGAATCAACTGTCACGATGAAAATGAATTCTTGATTACGATAAACGAAACTCCGGTACTTCCTTCATTTGCAGATCAGTTTGCATGCGGTGCCTATACATTGCCGGCACTTACGCAAGGAAATTATTTTACCGGTGCCGGTGGGACAGGGACAATGCTGAACGCGGGCGACCAAATTACTTCCAGCCAAACCATCTATGTATTCGCCGAAACCGCAACCGTGCCAAATTGCACCGACGAGGCCAGCTTTCATGTAACGATATTCAATGTCGACGACCAGCCGGATGTGACCTCGTGTTCAAGCTATACGCTACCAGCGCTGACGGCAGGAAAGTATTATACTGAACCAGGCGGAATGGGGACACTGCTGAACCCAGGGACCGTTATATCAGAAGATCAAACGATCTATATTTATGCTCCATCGCCATTTAACCCGGTTTGTTATGATGAAACGTCTTTCGATGTGCTCATAATTCCTGTGCCGGTGGCGAACGCTATACCTGCATCGATGCGTTTGATTTGCGATGAAGATGGAACCAACGACGGAGCAACATCTTTCGATCTTACACAGTTTGACACAACCGTTTTAGGAACGCAAACCGGCCCTGAATTCTCAATCGCATATTACGAAACGCTTGCTGACGCAAATACATCAAGCAATCCTGTCACAACATCCGCTTTGGAAGTTGTATATGTACGCGTGAACAATCTATTGGTTCCGGATTGCTACGATATTATGGCAATAAACATTATAGTGAACAAATTACCTGAACCTACACCAACGGGAGGTATCATCTGTTACGATATGGAGACGCAAACGCTTCTTGGTGCGCCGTTTACAATCAGCAGCGGGCTTCCGTCAGGCGGACACACTTTCCAATGGTCAGACGCCGCTGGTAATATAGTTGGAACTGGCTCGAATTATATCGCAAACGAGCCGGGAACCTTTACTCTGGTTGTGACGCGCACGTCTACCGGCTGTACTTCATCACCGGTTTCGGTAACCGTTACGGCATCTGAACCTGCAGTGGTTTCCTATACGATATCACCTGATTTTTCAGACAATCCGATGATTACTGTTGTTGCACTCGGGACAGGTTCCTACGAATACAGTCTTGATGGAGGCAGCTTCCAGACAAGCCCTGTTTTTGAAAATGTATCATCGGGGATCCATATTATTTCGGTGCGTGATAGTAACGGATGCGGTGTAACCACAACCGAAGCACTGGTCGTAAATTATCCGCACTTTTTCACACCGAATGGTGACGGATTTAACGACACCTGGAACATTGTGGATCTGCGCGAAAAAATGGATTCGCATATCAGCATCTACGACCGTTACGGAAAATTGATTACAAACATTCGGCCGGACGGCGCCGGATGGGACGGAACCTATAATGGACGGCAAATGCCTTCAACCGATTACTGGTTTGTAGTAAACTATGTTGATGAAGGTACGGCGAAAGAGTTCCGCGCACACTTTTCGATGAAAAGATAAAACACCCTAACCCCCTATATCTATGAAGTGAAACTTGGTTGATTAATGCATTTGAGTTTAGAAAAAAAATCCCGGAACTTTCCGGGATTTTTGTTTTGAATCTCTACCAGCGAATGATTACGCTTCCCCAGGTAAATCCGCTTCCAAATGCGGCCAGCACAACCAAATCACCGGATTTGATCTTGCCTTCTTCCCAGGCTTCCGTAAGCGCAATCGGAATGGATGCCGCTGTGGTATTACCATAGCGCTGGATGTTATTGTAAACCTGATCGTCGCTGAGGCGGAATTTTTGCTGGATGAACTGTGAAATCCGCAGGTTTGCCTGATGCGGAATGAGCATGTTGATGTCGGTTACCTCGAGATTGTTCGACTTAAGTCCTTCATTAATGACTTCACTGAAACGGACCACCGCGTTTTTGAATACGAATTGCCCGTTCATATAAGGAAAATAACTTTCGTCGTTCGGATCGTTATCGGCAATCACATCGGTAATCCATCTCGCTCCCATGCCGGGTGCTTTCAAGACAAGTTCCTCGGCATGCTGGCCTTCTGAATGCAGGTGCGTCGACAGAATTCCCTTCGATAAATCTTCCTCCCGGCTTAAAACTGCTGCACCTGCCCCATCGCCAAAAATCACCGATACACCTCGCCCGCGGGTTGTCATGTCGAGCCCGGTCGAATGTACTTCCGATCCGATAACAAGAATATTTTTATACATTCCGGTCTTGATAAATTGATCGGCGACCGAAATAGCGTAAACAAATCCCGAACATTGATTCCTGACATCAAGAGCACCCACAGTGCGGAGACCAAGGTCACGCTGAACCAATACTCCCGGTCCCGGAAAATAGTAATCGGGACTCAACGTCGCAAAAACGACAAAATCGATTTCATCTTTTGATATTCCGGAACGCTCAATGGCGATTTCGGCGGCTTTTACGCCCATTGTGGTAGTGGTGTCCTCGCCACGGATAATGTGCCGCCTTTCCTTGATTCCGGTGCGTTCCTGTATCCATTCGTCGTTCGTATCAATAATTTTAGACAGATCATCGTTGGTGACAACATTGTCTGGGACATAAAATCCAAGTCCCGATATTTTTGAATGGTAAGCCATATTTTATTTATTGGTAATTGTCTAATAAACCCTAAACTATCGCATAAATTGCTTAATGAACAAATTTTATCGACTGCCGGCCTGTATTGGTGTGCAAGTTAATGATATATATTCCGGCTGCGTAGGGAAAATCAAATGTATAGGTTTTTACTTCTTTCCCTGCTATTTCGTCCTGATGGAGTTCGCTGATCAAACGGCCTGTATTGTCGAATAATTCCACCCGCAAATGATCGGCTTCGGGAAAATCAATCGTCAGTCGCAATTTATCTTTAACCGGATTGGGATTGATGGACGCTTTGAGCGGAATCCTTGCCTGTTCCTGAAAATCAACCGTCGATAAATCATTGCTGAATTTATAGATGGTCGACCCTGATGCATATGCAAGATTCTCATTGACAAAGAAAATCCGGTTCAGGTTGCTGCCGATCCCGATGTCGGTCCATGTCGTACCTGCATCAAATGTTTCCAGAAAAGATGAATGGTGGCCGCCCATCCAGCCGTGTGTTTCGGAAATAAACCCAACTGCCTGAATATCGGTATCGGGAACTTCCTTACTTGTCCACGTGAGTCCATTATCGACCGACCGGATCAGTTTTCCCAACATTGGCGCTACCGATTCGACAGATCCAAATATCACATTCGGATTCGATTCAAGCACCTGTAGTTTCCACACATATTCGCCCGCAATGTTTGTTGCATAAATCTGGGTCCACGTGGCACCGCCGTCAACGGTTTTAAGGACAACTCCGCCTATATCGGCTTTTTGTCCCGAAGCATAGCCAATATTTTCATCGACAAATAGAATTTCAACGAGCGCATCGGCATAGGCACTCATATTAATATAGCTCCAGGTTGCGCCACTATCGGTCGATTTAATTACAAATGCAGGCCAAAAATACGCTCCGCAACCATAGATTGTCGAATCGCCAACAGCGTCGAGTCCGCAGATTGCAGCGGGATTATTTGGGATTGTTACCGATGTCCAATTTTCGCCACCGTCAACTGTTTTTAAGAACACACCATTCAGCGTCCCGACAAACCCGATATTTTCGTTAAGGAATTCAACATTCCGGAAATAGAAGCTACTGCTGCCCAGGTCATCTTCCGTTAATTGGGTTATCCATGTCGCACCGCCATCAATGGTTTTGTATACTGCGGCATCAGTGCCGTTGGCAGCCCATCCCAGGTTTTCATTTAAAAAAAACACATCATCATAACGGCTGAAATCCTGGTTAACCGGAATGTTTGTCAGCGGAGACCATTGCTGGGCGGAAGAGGCAAGCCCGATAAAACAAAATAAAAAGTAAATTTTAGTCATCGAATTTTTTACAAACTTACTAAAAAAACAACAGGCCAATTCGGATAATCTGGAGATACAACACGTTATTGCTGTACATTAGCTCCGCCGATGAAACGTAATTTGTTAATCCTTTCCGAAACAGTGTAACATCGGTGCAAGATTAGTGTCAAACACCAAAACCAAACCTATGAAATTTAGATTTTTTTATTTCCTTTTCCTCTCAGGAATCGCAACGCTTTCTGCACAGGAGAATCTGACGTATCAAAAACCGCCTCAATCGATCCTTGAACTTGCCGACTACGAGCGGGCACCATCTGTATCGATGGATACCAAAAAAAAGTACATGTTGCTGATGTACCGCAATACGTATAAAACGCTTGATGAATTAAATCAGGATGAGCTTCGTCTTGGCGGGCTCCGTATCAATCCGGTGACAAATATTTCGAGTACGGTTACGTATATCAATAATCTAAAAATAAGGCCGATTGCGGAAAAATCGGAGAAACAAGTCAGCGGCCTGCCCGCAGAACCGAAAATAAGCAATCTTTCATGGTCGCCCGACGAGAAGAAAATCGCTTTTTGCCACACCACCGCAACAGGTGTCGAATTATGGTATGTTGACGTGGCGTCGGCAAACGCAACACGGCTTACACAGGCAAATGTGAATGCAAATCTAGGATCGCCGTTCAGTTGGTTCAGCGACAGTTCAAATTTATTGGTGCGGATCCTTCCACAAAATCGAAAAACCTTACTCGATGCAAAAAAAGATTTGCCGACGGGTCCGATTATTTCAAATGCCGACGGATCGAAATCGCAAAACCGTACCTATCAGGATTTGCTTAAAAACAAAACGGACGAGGCCAATTTTGAGACAATCATAACATCTGAATTGCATAAAATCAATTTGGCGGGAGCGTCAAACCTCTTTATGCCGGCAAACATGTACGCAGGCGAATCTTTTTCGCCCGATGGTAATTATATTATGATTACTACAATTGAGCGCCCATTTTCTTATGTGGTGCCGTTGAACCGTTTCCCGATGCGAACGATTGTATACGATGGAGATGGCGCAGAAGTAAAAACCGTAAATGAAGTCGCCCTGAACGAAATCATCCCGAAAGGGTTCATGGCTGTCCGTCAAGGAAAACGCAGCATGAACTGGCGAAATGACGAACCGTCTACGCTGAGTTATGTTGAAGCACTGGATGGTGGCGATCCTGCAACAGATGTTCCTTTCCGCGACGAGATTTTTTTGTGGAAAGCGCCGTTTGATGCCGCACCGGTCTCGCTGGCAAAAGTTAAGCAACGTTACGGCGGAATCACGTGGGGAGATGCGACAACAGCTGTACTCTACGACCAATGGTACGATACCCGTAACGAGCGGACATTCATCATAAACCCGTCGACTCCCGGAGCAGAACCGAAACTGGTATTTGACCGTAATTCGCAGGACATTTATTCGTATCCCGGATCATTTGAAACAAGGAAAAACCAATATGGGAAATATGTGCTGGCGCTTGAAAACGGCAATGCGTATTTGAAAGGCGATGGATACACAAAAGAAGGCCAGTTTCCTTTTATCGACGAACTGAACACGAAAACCCTTAATTCGAAAAGACTTTACCAATCGAAATTTACCGATAAAAAAGAAGATATCTTGTCGATTGAGGACTATAAAAAAGGTGATGTGCTTGTGATGATCCAGTCGAAAAGCGATTATCCGAACTATTATTTCAGGAATATCAAAAAGAAAAATTCGCTGACGCCGATTACAGCATTCAAGAATCCGTTTGAAAGCATCAAAAACGTCCACAAGGAAGTAATCAAATACAAACGGAAAGACGGCGTCGAATTGTCGGGGACACTTTATTTGCCACTTGGATACGACAAATCCAAAAAAGAAAAATTACCGCTATTGATCTGGGCTTATCCTGCCGAATATAAAGACAAGAACAGCGCAGGACAAACAAGCCAAAATCCGAACGAATTTACTTTTCCGCATTACGGATCGTTCATTTATTGGGTTACCAGAGGTTATGTCGTACTTGACGATGCTGCGTTTCCGATTATTGGCGAAGGAACTACCGAACCAAACGACAACTTCGTGACGCAATTGGTCGACAATGCTGAAGCTGCGATTGACGCGGTTGATAAATTGGGATACATCGACCGGAAGAAAGTGGCCGTCGGCGGACATTCATATGGTGCGTTCATGACTGCAAACCTGCTGACGCATTCCAATTTGTTTGCATGCGGAATCGCGAGAAGCGGTGCGTATAATAGGACTTTGACGCCATTCGGATTCCAGACAGAACAGCGAAATTACTGGGAATCATCGGAGGTTTACAACACCATGTCGCCGTTTATGAC
>JAEYZX010000047.1 GCA_023427845.1 Bacteroidota bacterium | reverse complement strand
AAAAAGGAAAGCTCGAAAAAGGCGACATCGGATTAATCGAAGTCAAAGACCAGGTTTCATTTGCCGCAGTCAAAGCGAAAAAGGTTAAAGAGCTGCTTCAAAACATCCGCGATGAAAAGATGAAAGGAAAAAAGTTCAAGATCGAAATCGCACGCAACGTCGTGAAGAAGGAGGACGATAAACGATGATTATTTAAGGATTACGGACGCCGGTACAAAACTCGTATAATCGCCGCCATTGCGGATGACGTCGCGAACAATGCTCGAACTTATAAACGCAGTGTCGGCTGCGGTCAACAAAAATACCGTTTCGATATTTGAAAGTTGGCGGTTCGTATGCGCGATTGCTTTTTCGAATTCAAAATCGGCCGGATTCCGCAGGCCGCGCAATATGAACCCGGCGCCGACTTTCCGGCAAAAATCGATTGTCAACCCTTCATACGTCATGACGGAAACCGACGCATCATCTTTAAAACCTTGTTCGATAAAACGCATGCGGTCGTCAATTGGGAACATGTATTTCTTTTCGGCATTAATACCGATTGCGACGATGATTTTGTCGAACAGAGGAATGCTTCTCTTGATGATATCGTAATGCCCAAGCGTTATAGGGTCAAACGAACCCGGGAATACTGCTATTTTCGCCATAATGATTTTCTATTAAATGCCAATTCGATTTCGTTGTCGAGCAGGTCTGAAAACGCAATGTTTGCATGCCTTGCCTGCTGCGGGAAAATGCTTTGCGGCGAAAGCCCCGGATTTGTATTCATTTCTATAAAATGAGGGATATCGTTCATGATGATGAAATCGGTTCGCGTAAATCCGGTCATTCCGAGTGCTTCATAAACTTTCGTGGCAGTTTCGGTAATTCGTTTTGCGACCTCGGGCGATAATCGGGCAGGTGTTATTTCTTCCGATTTGCCAAGATATTTTGCCGCGTAATCGAAAAATTCGGTTTCCGGTACAATTTCCGTCAGGCCGAGAACAGTCGTTTTTCCTTTATAATTGAGTACGCCGACAGAAACTTCGGTGCCATCAAGAAATGATTCGATCAATATGTCCTTGTCTTCCGCGAAAGCAAAATCGAGTGCTTTTGGCAAGTCGGTTAAATCGCTGACTTTCGAGATTCCGAGGCTGCTCCCGGACTGATTCGGTTTTACGAAAAATGGTAATCCGAGCTGGTCTGCAATTTCGGCGCCGTTTACTTCATCTCCTTTTGAGAGGTAAATCGACTTTGCTTTAGGAATATTGAATTTCGATAAAACCGATAATGTATCGCGTTTATTGAACGTCAGCGCAGAATGGTAGAAGCTGCAACCCGTATAAGGGATTTCAAGGAGTTCCCAATAAGCCTGCATATGTCCATCTTCACCGGGAGTTCCGTGAATCGTATTTACGATGACATCAAATTTGGTTTTTCCGTGTTCAGATTCGAATGAAAAATCGGATTTGTCTATCGGAAATTTTTTGCCCTCAACGATTGCGTTCCATCCATCGGACAAAATATGTATTTCGAAGGTTTTGTACTTTTTAAGGTCGAGATTGTTGAGGATCAATTGGCCACTTCGCAACGATATAACCGACTCATCGGAATATCCGCCCATGACAACAGCTACGTTCATTGCATTGGTTTTAACTGCTAACAAATTTATCATTTTTTTTGATTGCATAGCCTGCATTCACAATTATTAGGTCGTCACCACGTTTACTTTTTATCCCCGTGAAATCCGAATTCGGACTGATTTTCGCGGCAGTATTTTATATCTTTGCGACAAACTTTAATTATGAGCCTTCGAAATTATCTGCGCAGCCGCGTTTTCTTATATCAAATTCTAGCCGCTGTCGCCATTTTTGCTGTTCTGATTTTTCTGATGATGCACTGGCTGACATTCAAAACCAATCATGGTGAAGAAATAACGGTGCCCGATCTCAGCAAACTTACAGAGGAGCAGGTTGAAGAAAAATTACATGCGATCGACCTTGATTATGTATTGCTGGATACTGTTGATTATCATAAAGATTATCCAAAATACAGCGTGGTAACGCAGGAACCCGTTGCCGGAGCCAAAGTGAAGGAAGACCGGAAAATTTACATTAAAATCAATTCGGGCGGATTTACATCGGTACGTGTTCCGGATTTGATTGAAAAAACATACCGTCAGGCGGCACCCACATTAAAAGCTGCCGGACTTGTGGAAGGAAAAATTACATACAAGCCCTATCTCGGAAAAGATATGGTGCTTGAAATGTGGATGGATGGCAAAAAACTGAAACCGGGCGATAAGGTTTGGAGATCTTCGGTAATCGACCTGGTACTGGGCGATGGCAAAATTGGTTTTGAGGAGATTGAAGAGCCGATCGAAATGCCGGTAGAAGAAGAGGAGGCGGTAGATGGAGAATAACATCGATACACCGGAACTCGACGACGACTTATTTGAGCATTTCCGGTTTGAGGTACCTCGTGGCCAGGCATTGCTTCGCATCGATAAATTCCTGATGGGGCTGCTGCCGAACGCAACGCGAAATAAAATCCAGAACGCTGCATCGGCAGGGGATATTTATGTGAACGATATTCCCGTAAAGTCAAATTATCGGGTAAAACCTTTTGATGTAGTGCGGATATTGCTCGCGCATCCGCCATTTGAAAACCGCGTCGATCCCGAAAACATTCCGCTTGACATAGTATATGAAGACGATTCGCTGCTGCTGATCAACAAACCTCCGGGGCTGGTTGTACATCCCGGGCATGGTAATTACACCGGCACGCTTGTAAACGCACTTGCCTACCATTTTGAAAACCTGCCGCTAAACAGCAGTGAACGTCCCGGTTTGGTGCATCGAATAGATAAGGATACTTCCGGACTGCTTGTGATTGCGAAGACCGAAGCTGCTCTTTCACATCTAGCGAAACAATTTGAATATAAAACTACCGAACGCGAATACATTGCATTGGTGTGGGGAAATGTCAAGGAGGACGAAGGCACGATCGAAGGAAATATAGCAAGGCACGTAAAAGACCGTATGCTGATGTCGGTTTTTGCCGATCCCGAAATTGGGAAGCCGGCGGTGACTCACTATAAAGTTTTGGAACGTTTTGGTTATGTGACATTGGTTTCGTGTATTCTTGAAACGGGCCGCACGCACCAGATACGCGTCCATATGAAACATATCGGGCATACGCTTTTTAACGACGCGCGTTACGGCGGCGACCAGATACTGAAAGGCACGACCTTTACAAAATACAAGCAGTTTGTCGATAATTGTTTCAAACTTTGTCCGCGTCAGGCGCTTCACGCAAAAACGCTAGGGTTTGTACATCCGGTTACAAATGAGATGATGCGTTTTGATACTGAGCTTCCGGCCGATATGCAGGCGCTGATCGAAAAATGGCGTGGTTATTCTGTTTCGAATGCTGCAAAATCTGATGACGAAGAAGATTAAGTTATGAAAATTGTTATATCTCCCGCGAAAACCCTTGATTACGAAAGCGAATTACCTACGGATAATTTCACACTGCCGGTCTTTCTTCGCAAATCGCGGATAATCCACAAGGTGCTGAAACAGCAGAAACCGGCCGATTTGGAGTCGCTGATGGGTGTTTCGAATAAGCTTGCCGATTTGAACTGGCAGCGAAATAAAAAATGGAAAACGCCTTTTACGCCACAGAATGCACGTCAGGCTATTTATGCGTTTAAAGGCGATGTTTACGTCGGAATGGACGCGTATTCGATTTCGGTTGAGAAGATTGATGTTTTGCAGGACAAGCTTCGTATTTTGTCAGGGTTGTACGGACTTTTGAAACCCCTGGATTTGATTCAGCCGTATCGTTTGGAGATGGGAACACCGTTGCCTGTTGACGATAGCAAAAACCTGTACGAATTTTGGCGGGAAACGCTGACAAAGGCGCTGAACAAGGATCTTAAAAAAGGCGAGCTTTTCGTTAATCTTGCGAGCAAGGAATATTTTGACGCGATCGATGTTAAGAAACTGAAAGTGCCGGTGATCACACCTGAATTTAAAGATTACAGCGATGGTGAGTTGCGGATTGTAAGTTTTTATGCAAAAAAAGCACGCGGAATGATGGTGCGGTACATTATCGATTCGGGAGCAGAAACGGTTGATGATTTAAAGGCATTCGACTATGAAGGTTACCGGTTCGACGCAAACCTGTCCACCGGAAATCACCTGGTATTTACAAGGTAATCAATACTCGTATTCCTCGTAGTAGCGAAGATTTTCGGATGTGAGCTTTCTTTGGTTTCGCGAAAGTTCATACATGGCGTCGACGCCGTTTCGGGCACTTCGATTGAGTTTTGCTATCCTGCCCTTCAAAGCTTCGAGTTTTATCAATTCCTGTGTGTCGAGTTTTTGTTTAAGTCCGTCGGCGAATTCCATAAATTCAGGAACCGCGGTACTCGCTTCATCGTAATCCGATTTCAGGTCTTCGAACGATTCATTGATTTCCTTACTCAAATCGTTCGAGTAATACTCGCTCATCTTCTTGAATTCCTGGATTATCTTCTTGATATTGCTTCCGAAAAGTCCCATGATTTTTTGTGGAGTAAAGTTGTAACTCGTTTGAATTCAATCAAATATAATAAAAGAATCGAAAGTAGGTCAGATTTTTTTAAAAATTTTACCGCGAATTTACATCGATAACCAATTGCGCAGAATTGATTTTCCGTTTGGCGTCAGCACGCTTTCGGGATGAAATTGGACTCCGCGGACATCAAAGGTTTTATGCCTGAGCGACATGATTTCGCCATTTGAATCAACCGATGTAATTTCAAGAGCCGATGGAAACGAACTTTTATCGACGCTCCACGAATGATAGCGGCCAACCGTTATGGAATTCGGAATTCCAGTGAATAAAGGTTCATCATCTACGGTTATCGCAATGTGCGATTCTACTCCGTGATACACTTTTTCGAGGTTTATCAATTTGCCACCAAAGACTTCGGCGATTGCCTGCTGCCCGAGGCAGATTCCAAGGATGCTTTTTGATTTTGAATACGTCCGGATGATTTGCTTGAGCAATCCCGCTTCATCAGGTATGCCGGGTCCGGGCGAAAGCAAAATTTTGTCGAACGATGCAATTTCATCCAACTCGATTTCGTCGTTTCGAAATACGGTGACTTCACAATCCAATGCTTCGAGATAGTGCACAAGATTGTAGGTGAAACTGTCGTAATTGTCGACCACCACAATTTTTTTCATCGGCCAAAGGTAAAAAAATAGGTGGTTGCTTGTTGGCCGGCTTAGACTGCATTTTTAATCCAGGTGGAACGTGCCTGCCACGGGAGGTATTTTTGAAGGCGCGAGAAGGATGGAAGCGGATAGCCCACAGCAAGGAGGAACGACGCAGCGCGGACTAGCAGCGGACAGCCTGGCCCCTTTCGGAAGGCTTTAGGGAGGCCAAAGGGGCTCGCCAAAAAAAAATCCCCGAAGAAGACTCCGGGGATTAACAATAAAAAAGGGTAAGATTAAAATACCAAATTTACTTTTACTTTAAAATCGTCGTAGATCGCTTTGTCGCCGATGCTTTCGAAAAAGCTTTTTGAATTGTACTTGATATCGTATTTGGTACGGTCGATTTCAAATGACGAAGTCGCGTTGTTTTTGTTAACCGTAAGGTCGAAGTTTACAGGTTTTGTAATTCCTTTGATGGTAAGGTCGCCTGTTACTGCATAAACGTTAGCTGTTTTTGGGGTCACATTTGTGAAAACCAGGGTAGAGGTAGGAAATTTGTCGGTTCCGAAGAAATCGTCTGCCTTCAGGTGGCCTTCAAGTTTTTCTTTTCCTTGTCCGGCTTTAAGATCGGTCACGTTTATCGAATTCATGTCGATCGTAAAATTCCCGCCTGTAAGTTTTTTTCCTTTGAAAGTCAGTTCACCGTCTTTCAACTTAACTGTCCCATCGTGCGATCCCGTCACTTTTTCACCGATCCACGAGATTGTACTTTTATTGACATCCACTTTTTTGGTTTGTGCCGAAGCCGTAACGGTTCCGAATGCCACTAATAATGCGACTGCGATTGTTTTGAAATTCTTCATTTGTAAAATTGATTATTGATTAAAATTTATAATTGGTTATTGTTGATATTTGAGAACACTGCATTTTCTAGCGTTCATCGTCTCCGCACCTGAATTTCTCCAGCAGCGCATTCAGCGTTTCAAGTTCCGTGCCGGAAAGCTTTGAAGTGAAACATTGCTCATAATCTTCGACTTTCGGATCCACCTCGGTTAACAGGTCGAGGCCGCGTTGTGTAATCTTCACTTCTATTTTGCGGCGGTTACCCGGACAAACCTCGCGCGTCACGTAACCTTTAAGCAGCAGTTTATCGACAAGTCTGGTGGTGTTGCTGGTCCGGGCGAGCATACGTTCCTGGATGAGGCTCATATTTGCCGGCGCGCCTTTTTGTCCGCGCAGGATGCGAAGTACGTTAAACTGTTCACCTGACAGGTCGAAAGGTTTCAGCACCTCATTGAATTTTTCGGCAATTACAATTTGAGTATATATAATATTCAATACCGTCCTTTTGGAGAGTGTAAGCGATGCTGATTTTACGATATTTTCGATTGTCATAATTGTAATTACAATGATTGTTGATACAAATGTAAGATTCTTTATATTTGTAGGTACAAATGTGTTGTTATTTTTTTGTTAAATTGAAGTTCACGGTTTTAGAATGGCTAATTTTATAAATTGATTATTTTATATGAGAGTTGTTCTGTTTTTTGCGATTTTGCTCAGTGTATCGGTACAGGCACAAGTGCAACCGAAGCCGTTAAAGGTTTATGCCGCCGACGGAATTTTGGTGGAATCGTTTAATTTCGATTCTTTCGAACCGTATCTTCATCGAGCGAGTGATACCGTTTACGTTGTGAACTTTTGGGCCACGTGGTGTATGCCTTGCATCAAGGAATTGCCGTACTTTGAAAAACTTAATGAAACCTATAAAGATCGAAAGGTAAAGGTAACACTTGTCAGCATGGATTTGCCCAAGCAGGCAGAAAGCCGTTTGATTCCATTCATCCGCAAAAAGAAACTTAGATCCGAGGTGGTGCTGCTGGACGATCCCGATGCAAATGCGTGGATCGAGAAAGTCGACCCAGCGTGGTCGGGCGCTATTCCGGCAACGTTGATATATAATAGAAACACACGAAAATTTTATGAGCGCACTTTTACGTACGAGGAGCTCGAAACCGAAGTCAAACAATTAATCAAATAAACATGAACAAGTTAAAGATTTTTACAATTGCACTGATGGCTACAATATTTTGTGGCTTTGTCGCAGATTCAGGCCCAGGTTATGCTATTGGTGATATCGCGACCGATTTTCGACTGAAAAATGTTGACGGCAAAATGATTTCGTTAAGCGATTATGGTGATGCTAAAGGCTTTATTGTTGTTTTTACCTGCAACCATTGTCCGTTTGCAAAAATGTATGAAAACCGCATTATCGCGCTCGATCAGAAGTACGCACCGGCAGGTTATCCTGTAATTGCGATAAATCCGAACAATCCCGCACTCCAAAAAGAGGACAGTTTCGAAAACATGCAGCTTCGTGCCAAGGAAAAGGGATTTACATTTCCATATCTGATTGACGAAGGGCAAAAAATCTATCCGCAATACGGCGCGACCAAAACTCCGCATGTATACGTGCTCCAGAAAACGGCTAAAGGAAATGAAGTAAAATACATAGGTGCAATCGACGATAACTATTCCGATGAAGACGCGGTAAAACATCGTTATGTTGCCGATGCGGTTGAGGCGTTACTTAGCGGTAAAGATGTCCCCATGAAGCAGACCAAGGCAATAGGATGCACGATTAAGGCGTAGGCCAATTTATAACATTATCTACAATTAATAACAATAGCAATATCAAGGTTTATTGCAAAAAAAAATGAAACGCTATGAATTTAAGTCAGGAGGAATGGACGTCGAAAATGACGGCGGATGATGATGCAGTGGTGCTCGATGTCAGGACACGCGACGAGGTCGAGGAGGGCATGATTCCCAATGCCATAAACATCGATATTTATAAGGGCCAGGGATTTATTAATGCCGTTGATGAACTCGACAAATCGAAGAACTACTATGTTTACTGTAAAGCCGGATCCCGCAGCGAACAGGCATGCAAAATCATGAATCAGCTTGGTTTTGAAAACACCTATAACCTAAAAGGCGGATTTTCCGACTGGAGCGGCGATGTGGTAATTCCGGAATAAAATTAGAGGCAATCGCCTCTTTTTTGTTTAAAAAAAATATATGAATCCAATTCCAGAAAATTTTCAGATCAAATCACAACTTCAGCAAGATACGTGGTTGGTAAACGGAGCGCTTAAAAAGTGGAACGGCCGCACCACCAATGTATTTTCTACGATTTCATCAACTCCCGGTTACAAACCAACGTTATTGGGAACGATTCCCGCCATGGGCCCCGATGAGGCAGCACTCGCGGTTGAAGCTGCTACAACGGCCTATGCAAAAGGACAGGGTTTGTGGCCAACGATGAAAGTCGCAGATCGCATAAAATGCATGGAAAAATTTGCAGCGCAGATGAAGGCCCAACGCGAGGTGGTAGTCAAATTGCTGATGTGGGAAATAGGGAAGACGCTGCCCGATGCACAAAAGGAATTCGACCGTACTGTTGATTACGTTTACGATACGATAGAAGAGTATAAAAAAATCGACCACGAAGGCGCACGCTTTGTAAAAAGTCAGGGCATCAATGCAATGATCCGCCGCGGGCCGCTTGGTGTTGTTTTGTGCCTGGGACCATACAATTATCCGCTAAACGAGACTTTCGCATTGTTGATTCCGGCGCTGATCATGGGCAATACGACAATCTTCAAACCTGCAAAATATGGAGTTCTGTTATTGTCACCATTGCTCGACGCTTTTGCCAACAGCTTTCCGCCCGGCGTGATAAATATCGTTTATGGCAGAGGCAGGGAAGTGGCAGGACCGATCATGCAATCCGGAAAAATCGATGTGCTGGCGCTTATCGGCAACAGTACTTCGGCGGTTGCGCTGCAGGATCAACATCCAAATAAAAACAGGCTTCGGCTCGTACTCGGACTGGAAGCAAAAAATCCCGCAATAATTCTGCCTGATGCCGATATGGATTTGACAATTCAGGAATGTTTATCGGGAACCTTATCGTTTAACGGCCAGCGATGTACTGCGTTGAAAATCCTTTATGTTCATAAATCGATCGCAGATGAATTCATCCGGAAATTTTCGGAGTGCGTCGATGCTATGAAATTCGGGAACCCGTGGGACGATGGTGTGCAGCTCACTCCATTGCCAGAACCCGATAAGCCTGATTTTATTCAGGGATTGATTGACGATGCGCGGGCTAAAGGTGCACAGATAATGAATAAGAATGGTGGCGAACGCACTGAGAATTATATATTTCCGGCTGTACTTTATCCCGTAAATAAGCAAATGCGCGTGTATTCTGAGGAGCAGTTCGGTCCCGTAATTCCGATAGTGGCGTTTGATGACATTCAGGAGCCGCTTGATGATATGGCTGACTCAAATTATGGGCAGCAGGCGAGTTTGTTTGGAAAGGACATAAGAACGATCGCTCCATTGATTGACACGCTCGTAAACCTGGTATGCCGCGTAAACCTCAATAGTGCCGCGCAACGTGGACCGGATGTTTTTCCGTTTACGGGCAGGAAAGATTCGGCAGTGGGAACATTAAGCGTGCACGATGCGCTTCGTTCATTTTCGATCCGCACATTTGTTGCCGCAAAAGACAATGAATACAACAATGAAATCCTGACAGGATTATTAGAAAGCAAAAATTCGAATTTTATTAATACCGATTATATATTGTGATATGAGCAAATTTTCAGAAATAATAAACACAGGAAAACCGGTGCTGGTTGATTTTTTTGCCGATTGGTGCGGACCGTGCAAAATGCTCGCACCTGTATTGAAAGAAGTTAAGGATGAACTTGGCGATGCTGCCTCAATCATCAAAATCGATGTCGATAAAAACCAGGCTTTGGCATCTCAATTTGACGTCCGTGGTGTGCCCACAATGATACTGTTCAAAGACGGAAAGCAATTATGGCGCCAGTCGGGCGTTGTCCCAAAAGACGAAATCATCCGGATTATGCGTCCGCATACTTCAAAATAAATAATTTTTTGAGGCAATTATGTAAGGAGAACAAGAGTGCAGGTACGTATCTTCCAATAACTTTAAAAAATTAAAATATGGAAACTGACGATAAAGATTTTGAAGGAATTGCGAAGGACAATGCCAATGCCGATAACATTGGCAATAGTAGTGGCAATGCCGCATTTAAGGATTTTGTGGCAAATGATGGGATGACCGCAGCATCTGCCCGAAATACGAAAGACGACGGCAACGCACAGCATGATGCAGGTTTCGATGTCAATGAAAAACCGGGCAGCAAATACAATATCAACGACCAGGCGCATTCGCAAAGCAGCAAAGAGGATTTTGTAAAGACGGTTTCGAATTTTGAACATTCCGATGGAACGCATCCGCCAGCAGCGATTGACAGCAAAAATTTAAGTCCGGATTAATCAGATTCCATTACTAAACTCCCGACTCTTTCATGCAGAAAGATAATCCTCCGCCCGGAAACGGCGGATTCTTTACAAAACATCCATCGGTACGGATTCGTGAATTCCAACATTATCTGACCATACGTTTCGGCCTTATCTATGCGCTGAACATGCAATCGACCATCATATACTATTGGGTGTATGATATAACGCGCGACAAATTGGCATTGGGGCTGGTAGGACTTGCCGAAGTAATTCCGGCGCTCTCGTTTTCATTATTTGCCGGGCATATTGTCGATTTGAATGAAAAGCGCAAAATGGTTATGTTCTGCGTCATAGGATATATCATCCTTGGTCTTGCGCTGGCATCGCTCACGCTACCTTTTTCGGATGCATTGGAAGTTTCCGACAAACTCCATTTAATTTACTTCCTGGTTTTTATCGGCGGAATATTTCGGGCGTTCTACAGTCCGTCGATGTTTTCATTGTTTGGCCTTGTAGTGCCCCGAAACAATTATGCAAACGCAACAAGTTGGAGCAGCATGGCGTGGCAGATGGGAGCAGTGTTGGGTCCGCTGACGGCCGGTTTCCTGATTGCGACAATCGATATTGGTGCCGCAATGGTTGGTGTGGTCGGGATTGAGTTGCTGTTGCTTTTTCCGCTATTTTCAATCGGTGTAAAACCTATCCTTAAAAAAGTAAAGGAACCTGTGCTTCAAAGCCTGACGGAAGGATTGCGTTTTGTGTGGAATACACCTGCGTTATTAGGCGCACAAATGCTTGATATGTTTTCAGTGCTATTCGGCGGCGCTGTAGCATTGCTGCCTGTTTTTCAGAAGGAAATTCTTAATGTTGACGAAATGGGTTTCGGAATTTTAAGATCGGCACCCGGGATCGGCGCCCTTATTACGCTTGGACTGTTGGCATTTCTGCCACTTCGTACAAATCCGGGCAAAAAATTATTCGTCTGTGTCGCTGGATTTGCAATATCAATTATAGTCTTTGGATTGTCGACGAATTTTCTGCTGTCATTTTTCATGCTGCTATTTTCAGGAATGTTCGACGCGGTAAGCGTGGTTATCCGTAGTACGATCTTGCAGCTTGTGACGCCAGATGCGATGCGTGGCAGGGTTTCGTCGGTGAATACGATGTTTGTCAGTTCCTCAAATGAACTTGGTGATTTCGAAAGTGGAGTTATGGCGCATTGGCTTGGTGCATCGCGAGCGGTTGTTGTTGGTGGTTGCATAACGTTGGCTGTTGTAATTGCCACATTTTTTAAGGCTCCGCAACTGCGAAGATTTCAATTTGACGAGCACGAAAAATAATTTTTCAACCGCGCAACGAGAAATTTGTACAATTACAATATAATCGTGTAAAGGGGTGTGGGAATTATGTAAGATTACAATTTTATAATTTTCGATATTTGAAAGTGCGTGCTTGCCCTATTCAATGCGTTATTTTTTAAAACCAAAAGCTATGAAACCCCGAAATAAATCTTTCTTCTTTCATCGGAAGGGCTAACTTATCTGATGCATCCAAACGGATCAATGTACCTATAAATGGGTATTTTAGAAAAATAACAATCTGTTGCTCGATTTTTTATCGCACGTTTTAGGTTACAAGAAGCTTTCTACATTTACAAACCTTAATATTTATATTATGAAATTCAACGTGACCTATCTCAGCAATGTAACCCCAATGAGCATTGTGCGGGAACAACTTGACCGTTATAGTATAAATTATAAATTTCTGAGTTGCGGGGAAATTGAGATTCAGGATGAACTGTCGGCCGACCGATATTCGGAACTCGAGAACTCGCTGCGTAAGTACAGCATCCAGATTTTAAATGATCAGAAAAGCCAGCTGGTACAAAAAATAAAAAACATCCTTATTGAACTTGTGTATGACGACAAGCCACTGACGATTACCTTATCATGTTATCTTGCTCAAAAATTGAATTTGAGTTATGGTTATATTTCTTATGTTTTTACGATGCACACCTATACTTCGATTGAGAATTATATCATCATGGTTAAGATCGAACGCGCAAAAAAGCTTATAATGGAAGATTTCATGACATTAAAGGAAATCAGTTATAAGTTAAATTATAGCAGTGTGGGCCATTTTTCGAGGCAATTCAAGAAAACAACGGGTTTAACAATTTCAACATTTAAAAAAATAATCAGCAACAAGAGGCGCAGGCCGTTTGCTGTAAAGCATGCATAAGTTAATGAATACTACCACACAAGCGCCAATGAACATCATTTTGGCTGATGACGACGCAGACGACAGATATTTGTTTAAAGCCGCTTTGGAGGAGATGAATGTGAATTCCAATCTGGTTCTTTTGAAGGATGGAATCGAATTGATGAATTATTTGGAAGATACCAAAAATGAACTTCCACATATATTGTTTCTGGATTTGAACATGCCCTGCAGAACCGGTTTCAAATGTTTGGAGGACATTCGTTCACAAACTCGATTACGCGACATTTCAATTGCAATTTATTCAACTTCAAATTCAGAAAAGGATATTGAGGAAACGCTGTCGGGTGGAGCAAATATCTATATCCATAAGCCAAACGATTTTGAAAAGCTTAAACAGATCATCAAACATGTCCTCAAGATAAATTGGCAGTTCCACACTTCAGGGCTTGACAAGGAAACATTTTTTTTAAGTATCTAATAAAAAAGTGGAGCATAACTCCACTTTTTCCTAACCAACAATATAAAACTAAATTTAGTCTAATTTCCTGAATCTCTAAGCGTTTGCTCATCGTTGACCGAACGGCCGGAATTTTGAGTGTCGTCTGAATTCAGGCTTTCGTCAGGATCCTGTGCATTATCAAGCGACATCATATCGGATGTCTGTGAGCCGCCACTTCCTGCCAAAGATTTATGGCCTTCATCGGTATTGAAGCCTTCTTTATTGCTGAAGCCGTTTTCATCGTTGCTTAATGCATTCGACAACTTACCAAGGCCTTTCAGTTGATCTTTGTCGCCACTGTGCATTGCGTCAGCATCGCGTGCGGCCTTTTGCGGGTCTGTATTTCCAAAACTATCGTGTGCCATGATTTCTGATTTTTAATTAATTTTCGTCTTCCTCGGCTGCATCAAAATTGATGGTGTTGTAGGCAGCTTCTGTCAAAAGGACGTCGGTTTCCTTTTCCTCGGCCAGTGTAGCTTCCAGAAGTTTTGCTGCTTCATCTTCGCCAAGGGTTTTTGCGAAAGCGGCCAGCGTTCCGTAAGAAGCGATTTCATAATGTTCAATTTTTTGCGCTCCTGAAATTATTCCGGCATCGCGTACCGGTCCGAGTTCGGTTTCTTCCATTATTTCCTCGCCTTCCTTGATAAGGCCTTCCATTGCCTCACATTTCTTGCCAACTGCTCTTTTTCCGATAAGTTCAAAAACCTGATCGAGTCTTTTTACCTGTCCTTCGGTAACTTTGATATGATCTTCGATTGCCGTTTTCAGATTTGTAGAAGTTGCATTCCTCATCATTTTTGGCATCGCCTTAAGTAGCGCCTTTTCGGCCCAATATATATCTTTCAAAGAATCTACAAAAAGTTCACGCAATCCGTCGGCTGCCGAGGATTTTGCTTTGACTTTTCTGCCCGTGGTAGTTGCGCCTTTGGATGCGGCAGATTTTGAAGTGGATTTTGAAGCTGTTGTCTTTTTCGCAGCCGTAGATTTGCTGGCTGTTGTTGTTCCGGAATTTTTCATAAATATTGATTTTATCTGTTAATTTTCTACAGACAAAGTTCATTTATGAACGAAATTTTTTGCTTACACAATTAGTTTTATCTCTTACATTATTCATATATCACTGATTGTGACCTAAATGAATTGTATCAGGTAAGGGGATTATGCCAAAATCAGAGCAGGTGCTTCATTTTCCGTCGGGCACGTAAATATAAAATGTTGCGCCTTTGCCTTCTTCACTACTAGCTGTGATAAAACCTTTATGGTTGAGCATTATTTTTTTGCAGATCGCCAATCCAATTCCGGTACCTGAATATTCGTCTTTTCCGTGAAGCCGCTGGAAAGGCTCAAAAATTCGGGTGGCAAACTCTTCGGCAAAACCGATTCCGTTATCGGTAACCACTATTTTTAAATAGCTCATTGATGGATCGCCTCCGATTGACAAAATTTCCTTTTTATCCGGTTTTTCCGAAATGATGCGTATGTGAGGCAGTTTTGTCGCGTCGCTGTATTTAATTGAATTACTGATCAGGTTTAAAAACAGCTGCCTGAACTGCGATGGAATAATCGGTATGAAAGGCATTTCGGCAATTTCAATCTTAGCTTTCGATTCCTCAATGATTTCCTGAAGATCTTCAAGAACCTGATTAAGGATGATATTTAAATCAGTTTCTGTGTAAACGATCTTTTGGCTGCTGGTACGGGAATAGCTGATAAGGTCATCAATCAATTGTTGCATCCGATGAGCAGAAACGATTACGCGATCAAGGAAAGTTTGAGAATCGGGCGAAACATTATTTTTTTCGTTTGCCAAAACCAATTTGCTGAATATTTGAATTTTTCGGAGAGGTTCCTTTAAATCGTGGCTCGCAATGGAACTGAACGATGCCAATTCGGTGTTGCTATATTCCAATTCCTGGTTCTTCTCGAACATCTGCTCATTGGCTTTTTTGAGATCGCTTATATCGGTTGCAACGCTAAGGTATTGAAGTACCGTACCTTGATGGTCACGTTTAAATACAACATCCCGCGACAATTGGCAAGTCCATTGCCCAGTTTTGTTTCGAAGCCTAAATTCGACAGTTGCCATTTTTTTGTCGGGCGACTCCTTTAAGATTCGGCGCTGCTCCAGGACTGCAGGCAAATCGTCATGGTGAATGAGTCGGGTAAATAAGTCGGTAGGCGATTGCTCAATTTCGGCCGATGTATAACCTGTTGCTTCAAGCGATTTTTTATTGA
The DNA here is from genome assembly GCA_023427845.1 of Bacteroidota bacterium. GTDB lineage: Bacteria > Bacteroidota > Bacteroidia > Flavobacteriales > Flavobacteriaceae > Flavobacterium. The sequence goes on along the minus strand of JAEYZX010000047.1, from coordinate 1,152 downwards.
TGAATACTATTTTTTCCTTTTCGAAATCATATAGATAAATTAAATTTTGCGTGGTATCCAAAACCGACTGCAGGAATTCTTTTGATTCCTGAAGCTCTTTTGTGCGTTTCGCAAACTTCTGCTCGCGCTCAGCTGCTAAATTCATATATTCATGAACCTCAGTACAAGTGCCGATAAATCCATTGAATTTATTTTGGAAATAGTGCGGAGTTACTTTTGCAGAAATCCACCGAAATTCGCAATCGTCTTTTTTAAGACGGAAGCGTACGGTAAAGTCGGTTTTTGTTTTACAGGAGTCGAAAAACTGTTCTTGCAAGTTTGTGTAATCATCGGGATGAATTCGTTTGATCCAGTCCGACCCCGTTTCGTCATCCTGTGTATGACCAGTATACTCCCGCATACTTTTGTTGACGAACGTGAATAATTGCTTTGCATCAGAAAGCCAAATCATCAACGGAAGTGCATTTAAACTTTCTTTAAAAGTCTCATCATGTAGTTTTAAAGCATCTGCTGGCATCTCATTGATTTTGGAAATACCAAAGGTATAAAAGTGATCTAGATTATGCGTTAACAGACTGCGAGATTAGATTTAGTAAGAAAAATTTGTAGTTCAAGTTAATTTTTTCCTAACATTACCATTTTTGAAATTTCTCGCTCCAGGTCTTTTATAACTTTAAGTATCTAAAATCTAATGTCATGAGGAACTTACTATTAACTTTCGGAGCAATACTGATGTCGGGAATCGGATCTGCACAGACCGACACCACGCACACGACAAAAACCACTACCGCGAAAAAAACAGAGTCGGTTATCAAAAAGAAAGAAGGTCGTGCAGATAAAAAAGTTACCCGGACCAATACTACCCAGACGAAGGATACTATAAATCGTAGCACGAATCCTGCCCGGAAACCCAAAGAGGTTACTCCTGAACCCGCAACTCCAAAAGTCCAGGACCCGATCAGAAATGAATAACCCAATAAGTGCTGATTTTAACTAGTGCCACATAACTTCAGTTACAGATGGCAGCGACTGAATTTCGGAAATTGACGTTGCCATCGCTTTTTTGTCAGCGGCGGCAAATGCGATTTCCATTGCAAATCCTTCAGTCAGGCGTTCGACTGTAAAGCCGGAAACCTCTATATTGTCTTTATT
>JAEYZX010000020.1 GCA_023427845.1 Bacteroidota bacterium | reverse complement strand
CAATTCTTCTTCAGACGGAACCTGACGGTCGAAATATTGGCATGACGTGCAAAGCAGCATAACAAAAAAAAGAGTCCGCGAAATTTTTTTCATCAGCCCGGAAATGGATTAAATTAGAGTGGGTATATTGCCCAAAAGTACTAAAATTTAATTTTATGGATTTGATCTTGGTGTTCGCCGGACTGGTTTGCATGATTGTTGGACTTTTGGGAAGTGTGTTGCCGATTTTACCTGGTGCGCCAATCAGCTGGATTGGTCTGTTGCTGCTGTATTTTACCGATGCGGTGCAACTAAATTACTGGATATTGGGGATAACGCTTGCGCTGACAATCATCATTTCAATACTTGATTATGTAATCCCTGCAAAAGGCACAAAGCGGTTTGGAGGAAGCAAATATGGAATTTGGGGAACGAATATCGGACTTGTGATCGGGATTTTTGCGCCAATTCCGTTGGGTTTTTTGATTGGCCCATTTGTAGGCGCATTTATAGGTGAGATGATTTACAATTCAACCGATCATAAAAGAGCACTAAAAGCAGCAACCGGTTCCTTCATCGGATTTCTAGCGTCGGGATTCATCAAGTTTGTTTATTGCGCAATTTTGTTCGGGCTCTACCTTACGATATGCTGGCAAAACCGGATGCTGTTATTTTATTAGAAATTGACCAAAAGCAAAAAAGCCATCCACATATGTGGAAAGCTTTTCATTGGTCTAACTACTAAACCTGCCCTTTCGGGCGAAACAACACAACTATCGTAGAAATCTTTATTGGGCAAAAAAGGTTTTCATTTCTGAAAACCTTTTCCCAATTTCGCGGTCTGGACGGGACTCGAACCCGCGACCCCATGCGTGACAGGCATGTATTCTAACCAACTGAACTACCAAACCTCTGCGTTATTGCGGTTGCAAATATACTACTCATTTTTACATCTGCAAAGCTTTCGTGAAAAAAAATACCAGAAAAACTGCGCATACTATCCAAACGATTGTTTCTCAACAAGGTATGACGTTAGGATTTTATCAAAATTATCGCCCACTCCAACCGGAATGTATTTAATCCTGTTTTGCGCGCAGGTTTCGGCCAGTCTTTTGAAATAAGCGTCTGCCTGCTTCTCATAAGCTTCCTTAACATTGTCGGCAAAAATGTTGATCTCATCGCCAGATTCGACATCAATGAATTTACGCGGCGCATTGTCAAAATTAAATTTGTGTTCCGTCTTTTCATCGATTACATGAAAAAGGACAACTTTGTGTTTATTGTGTTTCAGATGTTGCAGCGCGTTGAACAATCCCTCCTCCTTTCCGGGCTGAAACATATCGGTGAACAAGATGATCATCGAGCGGCGATACATTTTCTCGGCTATTTGATGTAAAAATGTGACCGTATCGGTAGTTTTCGCAATCTTCGGCTGATCGACAAGTTCTTCAAGTTTACTTAGCAGCATCCGATGATGGCGGTCGCTTCCTTTTTCGGGTGCATAATATTCATAGGAATCCGAATAAACGCTCAATCCCACGGCATCACGCTGTTTTTTCAGCAGGTTCATCAGTACGGCCGACGCCAATACCGCAAACCCGATTTTGCTGTGATAGAACGGCGTTCCTGATTCCAGTTTTGGATAATGCATCGAAGCCGAATTGTCGATGATCAAATGACATCGCAAGTTGGTTTCCTCTTCGTACCGTTTGGTGTACAGCCGATCTGTTTTTGCAAAAAGCTTCCAATCGATGTGTTTGGTGCTTTCGCCGGCATTATATACTTTATGCTCTGCAAATTCGGCCGAAAATCCATGAAACGGACTTTGGTGCATTCCAGAAATGAATCCCTCTACCACCTGATTGGCCAGAAGTTCAAGATGGCCAAAACTCGATATTTTTTCTATTTCAGATTCAAGCTTCATGTGGTAAAGATAAGAATAGTTTACAGTTGACGGTTTACGGTTTACAGATTGGGTGCAGGGCAGGGTTTGCGGATGCTTGTCGGGTAATCTTTTTAGAATCCTGTTTTTAAGAACTCTTCCTCTTAAATAGCAGTGGCTCTACCCTGTATCCTGTACCCTGCACCGCAAAAAAAAAGACCGACTTTCATCGATCCTTTTCAATAATTTTAGCTCGTCTTACGACAACAATTTGTCGAGTGACTCGGCATACGTTTGCTTTGGCGCAACGCCTACTTGTCGGCCTACTACTTCCCCATTTTGGAATACCAATACGGTCGGAATGTTTCTTACGCCATATTTAGCGGCAAATTCCTGATTGGCGTCAACGTCGACTTTACCAACGACTGCTTTGCCTTCGTATTCCGAACTGATTTCGTCAATGATCGGTCCAACCATTCTGCACGGTCCGCACCACGCTGCCCAAAAATCTACCATGACGGGCTTATCTGATTTCAACACCACTTCCTCGAAAGTCGCATCTGTTATTGCTAATGCCATATTTTCTTTTTCTGATTATTAATATGCAAATTTAACTAAATTAAACGAAAAGAATTGATATCCAAATTAGTTTTCGCTATTCTGATATTGTTCGGGGTTATTGCAGGGATGAAGGGATGAGGGATGAGGGAAAAGGAAAAAGGGATCAGGGAAAAGTAACGTACCTTGAAAATGTTTTCCCGCGTTAGGGATAGAGGCAGGCACCGCGTGCAGCCGATAGCCCGGCGCATAGAGCGATTCGACTTTACCTGAAACACGAGCGCAACGCCCAATTAATTCCATACGTTTATTCCTTAGGAACTTTGCTAATTTTCAAAATCAATTCAGCTTAAATTTCACATCGAGTTTCTCCAATTCCTGAAGCAGTTCGCCACAAATTTTGACCTTAAGCTTCCGGCTTGGCATTGCAAGCTTTGTGATGATTCGCGTTTCCTCTACTTCGGCCGCAACCTCAACCGGTTCGGAATCGACATCGGATAGGTCGTCGGCCGACTCGTCGGCGGGTTCAAGAACAAGGTTTGCCTCGGCCATTCGCTTGATTTTCTCGGTTTCAAGAACTTCGAAAGTAACCGAATTATCTCCTTTATTTGACTGGAAAATATGGCTCAGATTGTGGATCAAATCGGTCTGCAGCTCATGAATCTCAAGATTGATGATCAGTTTCTTCGCAAACGACGTCAACACATCCTGAAGATACTGCACCAGCATGAATTGCAGTCGTGGCTCGCCTTTTTTGCCGGTTTCCTTATCGGCCCAACCTTCACGGACAAGCACTTTGATGAACGTAAAATTGTTCTGTATCAAAAAGTGGCGGAACTTTAGATATTCCTCGCCAAAAATGCGGAATTCGTGACTTTCATCGTAACCTTCCAATGTGAACGACGCCCAGCCTTTGCCATTTTTCGCGGTTCTGTGCTGCACATTGGTTATGATTCCGCCGAATGTTAAATTCTTGTTCACATGTTGCTCGAGGTTTTTAAGCGTCTCGAGTTTTGAATTGCAGAAATACTGCATCTCGAATTTATAGTCATCGAGCGGATGTCCGGAGATGTAAATTCCAACGACTTCCTTTTCCTTTGCGAGCTTTTCCATGGTGCTCCATTCCTCGCACGGCGGAACGAGCGGCTCCGGAATCTGGACATCGCTGGCTTCGCCAAACAAACTGACCTGAGATGAGTTTTCGTTCTCCTGGAACTTGGCGCCATATCGAATTGCCTTTTCAAGGAATGTTACGCCATCGCCCTCGTCGTGAAAATACTGTGCACGATGGGTTTCCTTGAATGAATCGAATCCGCCAGCCAAAGCGAGATTTTCAAACGCTTTTTTATTTGCCGCACGCAGATCGATTCGTTTTGCAAGGTCGAAAATCGATTTGTATTTCCCGTCTTTCCGGTTATCGACAATGGTTTGCACGGCACCCATCCCAACGCCCTTAACGGCTCCTATTCCGAACCGTACCGCATAGTTTTCGTTAACGGTGAACTTGTAGAACGATTCATTTACATCGGGACCCAATACCTGCAATCCCATACGTTTACATTCTTCCATAAAGAACGAAACCTGCTTGATATCGCTCATATTGTTGGATAGCACGGCTGCCATGTATTCGGCCGGATAGTTCGCTTTAAGATAGGCCGTTTGATAGGCGATCCAGGCGTAACAGGTCGAGTGCGATTTGTTGAACGCATATTCTGCAAACGCTTCCCAGTCTTTCCAAATTTTTTCGAGTGTCGCCGCGGGATGGCCATTCTGCACCGCCTGGTCGATGAATTTTGGCTTCATCTTATCGAGAACGTCCTTTTGCTTTTTCCCCATCGCCTTTCGCAAGACATCGGCATCGCCTTTCGAAAAGTTTGCGAGTTTTTGCGACAAAAGCATTACCTGTTCCTGGTAAACGGTGATTCCGTAGGTTTCTTTAAGCAGTTCCTCGCAGGCATCGAGATCATACGTGATTTCCTCTTCGCCATTTTTTCGTTTGATGAAACTCGGTATGTATGCAATCGGCCCTGGGCGGTAAAGCGCATTCATCGCAATCAGGTCGCCAAAAACAGTGGGTTTCAACTCCTTCATGTATTTCTGCATACCGGGCGATTCGTACTGGAAAATGCCGACAGTTTCGCCGCGTTGGAAAAGTTCGTAGGTCTTTACGTCGTCGATTGGAAACGCATCGGGGTCGAGGTCGATTCCGGTACGGTATTTCACGAGTTTGACTGTATCCTTTATTAGTGTGAGCGTTTTTAATCCGAGGAAATCCATTTTTAGAAGTCCCGCGCTTTCAACGACCGAGTTATCGAATTGCGTAACGAACAAATCTGAATCTTTCGCAGTTGCAACCGGTACGAAATCGGTGATATCACTTGGTGTAATAATTACGCCACACGCGTGAATTCCGGTGTTACGAAGGTTGCCTTCAAGGATTTGCGCCTGCTGCAGGGTTTCGCCACCCAGGTCTTCGCCTTTTGCCAACGCGATCAGTTCCCGTACCTTATCAAAATCTTCCGGACGAAGGGCTGCCTTGAGTTTCGCATCGTCCATCGAGAAAATTTTCGCGAGGTTCAGGTTGAACGGAATCAACTTGGCGATTTTATCGGCTTCAAAAAGCGGAAGGTCGAGCACACGGGCCGTATCCCGAATAGCGGATTTCGCGGCCATTGTACCGTAAGTGATGATTTGTGCAACCTGTTTGGAACCGTATTTTTTTATGACATAGTCCATTACGCTGCTTCGGCCCTCGTCGTCAAAATCGATATCGATATCGGGAAGCGAAACACGGTCGGGATTCAGGAAACGCTCAAAAAGCAGGTTGTATTTGAGCGGATCGATATTCGTTATCCCGAGGCAGTACGCCACTACCGATCCGGCTGCCGATCCACGCCCGGGCCCGACCGATACGCCCATCTTACGTGCTTCGGCAATGAAATCCTGTACGATGAGGAAATATCCGGGATATCCCGAATTCTCGATTGTCATCAATTCGAAATCGACACGCTCCTGCACCTCGGGCGTAATTTCACCATAGCGGCGTTTTGCGCCTTCATAGGTCAGATATTTCAGATATTTGTTTTCACCGCGCTTTCCGCCATCGGCAGAATCTTCGTCGACCTGAAATTCGGCCGGAATATCAAATTTGGGAAGCAATACTTCACGCGCGAGGCTGTAGATTTCGACCTTATCGACGATTTCGGAAATATTAGCGATTGCTTCAGGCAAATCGGCAAAAGCGGCTTTCATCTCGTCGGCCGATTTAAAATAGTATTCCTGGTTTGGCATTCCGTAACGATACCCACGACCACGGCCAATTGGAGTGGTTTGTTTTTCGCCATCGCGTACGCAAAGCAGGATGTCGTGGGCATTGGCGTCGGCTTTGTCGATATAGAAAATGTTGTTCGTAGCAACTATTTTGACGTCGTGTTTCCGCGCAAGTGTGATGAGCTCAGAATTGATCCGGTTCTCATCTTCCTGGTTGTGGCGCATGATTTCGATATAAAAATCAACTCCAAATCGTTCCTTCCACCAAACCAGTGCTTCCTCGGCCTGGTTCGCCCCAAGGTTTAAAAGTTTGTTGGGAATTTCCCCATACAGATTACCCGACAAAACGATGATGTCTTCTTTATATTTTTCAACTACCTGTTTGTCGATTCGAGGCACGTAATAGAAACCTTCGGTATAGGCTATCGACGACATTTTGGCGAGATTGTGATAACCTTTTTTGGTTTTGGCCAACATCACAATCTGATACCCGTTGTCTTTTCGCGATTTGTCTTTGTGGTCGTCGCAGACAAAGAATTCGCAGCCAACTATGGGTTTAAGCGGAACTTCGGTGGCCGGTTCGCCGTTCTCGAGGGCGGCCTTGTTCTTTGCTTCAACCGATTTATTGTGGTTCAATATGTCGCGCACAAAATGAAAGGCGCCCATAAGGTTTGCGTGATCGGTCATCGCGACAGCTGGCATTTTATGTTTGACTGCCGCTTTAACCAATGCCGATACGCTGATGGTGGATTGCAGAACGGAGAACTGCGTATGGTTGTGCAGGTGCACAAAATCGGTATCAACAAGAGAAATGGTTTCGGTGCCTGATGAAACGTTTTGCTGTGGCTGGGCGCGTTGCAGGCTTTTTCGGATTTCTTCTGATGCCGCTTTAAGATTTATATGTTTTAGCCCGATGAGCTGGATTTCGGACTCATTGCAACGACAATAATCATCAAAATAACTTTCCGGCACATCGAGTTGTTCCTTCGTATAGGCACGCCGGCGCAGCAATTCAAGAAAGCATCGAGAAGTCGCTTCAACGTCGGCAGTTGCATTGTGCGCTTCAGCAAACGGAACATTGAAAAGATACTGATGAAGTTCGGTCAGCGTGGGCAATTTGAATTTTCCGCCACGACCCCCGGGAAGCTGTAAGAGCGATGCTGTCGCTTCGGTACACGTATCCAGGACCGGCGTTGAAGTCAGGGTGCAATCGACTCCTAGCCGATGATATTCACAACCCATGATATTGACATCGAAACCAACATTTTGGCCAACGATGTACTTTGCTTTTGACAATGCAATATTGAACTTCTGAAGCACCTCGGCAAGAGGAACGCCTTTGGCATCGGCGAGTTCAGTCGATATTCCGTGAACCCGTTCGGCATCATACGGAATATTGAAACCTTCGGGTTTAATAAGATAATCCTGATTGTCGATGAGCCGCCCCATATCGTCATGGAGTTGCCATGCGATCTGAATGCATCGAGGCCAGTTTGCGGTATCGGTAACGGGGGCGTCCCACCGCTTTGGCAAGCCTGTGGTTTCGGTGTCAAAAATTAAATACATAGGTGATTGTGAGGCGTTTGCAAAAGTACGAATTTGCAATGCATGAATTTCAAAAATAGGATATTTTGAAGAATCGCGTTGTTTAAGTTATCAACAAAAAAAACCATCCTCAAAGAGAATGGTCGTTTATCAAATACTTTTAAAGCTTTTGTCTGCCTGTATCGGATTAGTATCCACCACGGTTTCCACCGCCGTATCCACCACCGTAACCTCCGCCACGGTTTCCACCACCGAAACCACCGCGAGAGTCACCTCCACGGTTGTTGTTAAAACTTCTGCGTTCGCCTTCCGGTTTTGGTTCTGATTTGTTGACAACAATTGCACGTCCCTGAACAGTAGCACCATTCAATTCGTCAATCGCTTTTTGAGCCTCCTCATCATTCGGCATTTCAACAAAACCGAATCCTTTACTTCTTCCGGTAAACTTATCAGTAATAATTTTAACAGTATCAACTGCTCCATAAGCCTCGAAAGACTCTCTTAAATCTGCTTCCTCAATACTGAATGGAAGGCTTCCAACAAAAATATTCATAAGATCGAATTTATATTATCCAACAAATATAACCTTATTTTGTTCTAAACCGCCATTAATATCGCATTTTGTGATTTCATACTGAATATCAGCCGCATACCAAAAATTCGCAAAAGAATAGAAACAGGCTGTATGCACTGTTATTGTTCTTGTGGCACCACCGGAATTTTGTAGAAGATCCCGGATGTGAAATTTACGACATCGTTTGCATCTCCGTCGTGGTTCACGGCATTGAAACGAAACGTCCCGGTCACGGTCATGTTTTCGGTATCGTATTCCTCAATTACGATCTCACCGTCGCCCAGACCCTCATCACCAGTCATATAAACCGTTTCCTCAACTCCGTTTGTCCGAATGAAAGTTGCGTTTTTCTGCTGTGTCGTACCCAAAGTATAGGTTGCTTCAGACATAGAATTTGTTTTCAATATCAATGTTTCCAGTTGACGTGACCCTGTAATTATGATATGTCCGTTGTGCGTTACTACGGCAGAAGTTCCGGCCGAGCGCCACAATACATTGTCTTTGATTCCCTGTAACGCAGGATTATTGCGTTGGATATCTTCTGTACACGAAGTAAACGCAACGAGTAGCAGTAGGAGCGAAGCGATTTTTCTCATTAGTTTGGGTAAGTTTAATTTAGACAAAAATACTTTTTTATAGCAAAATCGGGACAAATTAAAGAAAAAAAAGCAACGGCCTGCATTATCGGCAAAAAAGTCTGTAGCACAATAGTTTGTTTAAAAATAAAAAGTATCTTTGCACCCTTAATTAACAGAGGTCGAGTACCTCAAAATTTAATCATACGATTATGTCAGTAAAAATCAGATTACAAAGACACGGAAAAAAAGGAAAACCTTTTTACTGGGTTGTAGCGGCTGATGCACGCTCAAAAAGAGACGGTAAATATCTTGAGAAAATCGGTACTTACAATCCAAACACCAATCCTGCAACTATCGATTTGAACCTTGAAAGCGCTGTACAGTGGCTTCACAATGGTGCGCAACCAACCGATACTGCAAGAGCAATCCTTTCTTACAAAGGCGCTTTGTTGAAACACCACCTTGATGGCGGCGTTCGAAAAGGAGCTTTGACTCAGGAGCAGGCCGATGAGAAATTGGCGAAATGGCTTGACGAAAAAGCAGGAAAAGTTGACGCTAAAAAAGAAGGATTGAACACTTCAAAAGCAGATGCAAAAGCAAAAGCTTTGGCGGCTGAGAAAAAAGTAAACGAAGACAGGATCGCTGCTGCAAAGCAAGCTGAAGCCGATGCGATCGCGGCGTCACAACCTGCAGCTGAAGAAACTGAGGTGGCTGATGTTGATGCGTCGACTGAAGAAACTCCTGCTTCTGAAGAGAATACAGAAGAAACTCAGGCATAATTAAATTGCGGTAATGCGTAAAGAAGAATGTTTCTATTTAGGTAAAATCGCAAAAAAATTTAGCTTTAAAGGGGAAGTCCTCATCTATCTGGATACCGACGAACCCGAGTTGTATGAAAATATGGAATCAGTTTTTGTCGAATTAGGCAAAAATCTGGTTCCATTTTTTATTGAAAACAGCGCACTCCACAAAAACGATTTCCTTCGCGTGCGATTCGAAGATGTCACAACCGAAGACGACGCCGATGAAATCCTTGGTAGCGCCGTCTACCTGCCGTTGAGCATGCTCCCGAAACTTACCGGAAATAAATTCTACTTCCACGAAGTAATCGGATTTGAGGTCGAAGACAAACGTCTTGGCATGGTTGGCGTCATTCAATCCATTAACGATTCCAGCGCGCAACCGCTTTTTGAAGTCATAAAAGGCGATGTTGACTCGAGCGGACGCGAACAGGCGAAACAGATTTTGATTCCAATGATCGACCATTTTCTTGTCGAGATCGACCGCAAAAATAAAAAGGTCAAAATGGATCTGCCTGAAGGGCTGATTGAGATGTATCTTTAAACCAAATTCCAATTTAAAAATTCCAAATTCCAAGTTCGAGCTTTTTTGAAGCATTTTCCTGCTATCCGCTTTATCTTTTGCTCCGCTTCGCTACACAAAAGGATACCGCTTCTATCAGGGCTAGGCAAATTCCAAAAAAATAAAATTTCAAATTTCAGGATTACGATTTTCGATATCTTTACATTAAAGCCAAAATCAAAAATTTACGCCATGGAAAAAATTTACAACTTGGAAGAACGTACATTTCAATTTGCCAAATACTGTCGCTCTTTTGTTAATCAACTTCCCCGCACAATATCAAATATTGAGGACGCTAAGCAATTAGTAAGATCATCAGGTTCAATTGGAGCAAATTATATAGAAGCTAATGAAAAACTAGGAGATAAAGATTTTCAATTCCGCCTAAAAATCGCCCGAAAGGAAGCCAAGGAAACAATTTTTTGGCTTAGATTAATTCAGGAAGAAAATCCTGCTCTATCATTTGACAGTACTAAACTTATAGCAGAAGCCAATGAACTTCGGAAAATATTATCTTCCATTTTAAATAAATAATTACCAAGTTCCATGATTCCCTTTGGAATTTGGAATTTTAAATATTGGAATTTTGGCCACTTTCTCCTTCAAACAATTCACAATCCACCAAGACCAAACCGCAATGAAAGTCGGTACCGACGGCGTGCTTCTCGGCGCGTGGGCACCCATCGAACATAACCCAAATTCAATCCTGGACATCGGTGCCGGAACCGGACTTATAGCACTCATGCTCGCCCAACGATCAAATGCCGAACAGATCGATGCACTGGAAATTGACGAAGCCGCTTACGAACAGGCAGTCGATAATTTCGAGAATTCGCCATGGAGCGACCGGCTCTTTTGTTTTCACGCCGGACTCGACGAATTTATGGAAGAACCCGAAGACGAGTACGATCTAATCGTTTCAAATCCGCCGTTTTATACTGAAGATTATACCTCGGGCAATGAACAGCGTGATGCGGCACGGTTTTCGGCAGCAATGCCGTTTGAAGATTTGGTTGAGGCAGCAGCTCTATTATTATCCGAAAACGGAATCTTCGCAACCATTATTCCACACAAGGAAGAACAAAATTTTATTGCCTTAGCGAATCAATCCGAATTGTATCCGGTAAAAATCACACGCGTAAAAGGAACGCCCACTACCGAAATCAAGCGGTCACTACTTGCCTTTAGCCGGAATCAAACTACTACTCCCGCAACCGACGAACTTTTAATCGAAACTTCCCGCCACGCATACACCGAAGAATACATTGCGCTGACAAGGGAGTTTTATTTGAAAATGTAAGGGATGAGGGATGAGGGATGAGGGATAAGGGATGAGGGGTAAGGCATAAGGGATGAGGGATTAGGGATTAGGGATTAGTGACTAGGGTTAGAAATTAGGAATAAGGGGTAAGAGATAAGGCACAAGGCATAAGGGAAAAGCGAAAAGAAAAAGCTGTATAGAAATGGATTTTTCAGAGGAAGTTCCTTCAAGATGCGACTCCATTGCTTACTGTATCTGAAACCGCGACTACATCTTAATCCGCTCATTGCTGATAGCTGATAGCTGATAGCTGATAGCTGACCGCTGACCGCTGACAGCTGGCCGCTTACTCCCTCTCAACCCCAATTAATCCACAAATCGGTTTCGTATAACTTTAACTTTGCCTACTTTTGCGCAGCTTTAAAACCTATAACATGAAACCAGATCTTTTCCAGGCTCCTGATTACTACAACCTTGACGAATTACTTTCGGATGAACATAAAATGGTACGCGACGCGGCCCGCGAATGGGTAAAACGCGAAGTGTCGCCAATCATAGAGGATTACGCGCAAAAAGCGGAGTTCCCAAAACAAATCATACAGGGTCTTGCCGATATCGGAGCATTCGGCCCGTACATTCCTGAGGAATACGGCGGCGCCGGACTCGATCAAATCTCTTATGGGCTAATCATGCAGGAAATCGAACGCGGTGATTCCGGAGTTCGCTCAACCGCATCGGTGCAATCGTCATTGGTCATGTATCCGATCTGGAAATACGGTAACGAAGAACAACGCAAAAAATACCTTCCGAAATTAGCTTCGGGCGAATTCATCGGCTGCTTCGGACTGACAGAACCTGATTACGGTTCGAATCCGGGCGGAATGGTTACAAACTTCAAAGACAAGGGTGACCACTACCTGCTAAACGGCGCCAAAATGTGGATATCGAACGCTCCATTTGCCGACATTGCGGTTGTATGGGCAAAAAACGAAGAAGGACGCATTCACGGACTTGTAGTTGAACGCGGAATGGAAGGTTTTACAACTCCTGAAACACACAACAAATGGTCGCTTCGGGCTTCGGCTACGGGCGAACTTATTTTTGACAATGTCAAAGTACCAAAAGAAAACCTGCTTCCAAACAAATCGGGATTGGGCGCGCCCCTAGGTTGCCTCGATTCGGCGCGATACGGGATTGCATGGGGCGCGATCGGTGCGGCAATGGATTGCTACGATACGGCTTTGCGTTACGCCAAAGAACGCGTACAGTTCGACAAACCTATCGCAGCCACGCAGCTACAGCAAAAGAAACTCGCCGAAATGATCACCGAAATCACAAAAGCGCAACTACTCACCTGGCGTTTGGGCGTTCTTAGAAACGAAGGAAAAGCGACTACCGCACAAATCTCAATGGCAAAACGCAACAATGTGAACATGGCGATCGAGATTGCACGCGAAGCGCGTCAAATCTTAGGCGGAATGGGAATCACGGGCGAATATTCGATCATGCGCCACATGATGAACCTGGAATCGGTCATCACATACGAAGGAACGCACGACATCCATTTACTGATCACCGGATTGGATATTACGGGCCACGCGGCTTTCAAATAAAAAGAAAAACCTTTCGGAAACGGAAGGTTTTTTTTTGGGGTGTTCCCTTCGGGCCGGGCTTTGCGCTGCTATCTTTTATTGCGCAGGCTCCATAAAAGGATATCCGCTTCAATCCCTAACACAATCCCGAATCTAAAAGGAAATCCGGTTTTAAAATGGACTACGACTCGGGCGCCAATTCAATCTCCAATCCGTCGAGTTCTTCCGAAATCGGAATCTGGCAGCCAAGCCGGCTGTTTGGTTTTACGTAAAAAGCCTCCGACAGCATCGCTTCTTCATCATCGTTTATCGGCGGAACATCTACATCGTTCAAAATATAACACTGACACGACGCGCACATCGCCATTCCGCCGCAAACACCTATTGTGCCTTCGGGTGCAAGTTCGTACATCCGCACGAGTTCCATCAGGTTCATGTTCATGTCGGTTGGCGCATCAACAGTGTGTTGCGTGCCTTCGCGGTCGGTGATTTTGATTTTTATATCCATTTTAACGTAACAATTAAATAATTTAGAAATGCAACAATTGGTATTCGCAATGTTATTGTAGACGATGCATGCATGGGTCAGTCATTCGTACATTTCCACATTTCTAAATTGTTAATTACTCAATCGCCTTCACCACCGCCTTTTCCGCTTCTTTTCGCGTTCCGTCGAAACCGTCGACGCCTGAAACCGTGGTGTATTTCATGACGTATTTCTTGCCGGGATTCATGCGTTGGTACACGCTTTGGCACATCATCGTGGCTTCGTGGAAACCGCATAGGATCAATTTTAATTTGCCCGGATACGTGTTTACATCACCGATTGCATAAATACCGGGAATGTTGGTTTGATAATCAAGCGAATTGTCGACTTTGATCGCGTTCTTTTCAATTTCGAGTCCCCAGTGCGCAATAGGGCCGAGTTTTGGCGAAAGGCCGAAAAGCGGTATGAAGTAATCGCATTCGATATTCCTGTGAGCGCCGTTCTCATCGATGTCGATCGATTCAAGATGTTCGGCACCATTCAAACCGACAACCTCGGCCGGTGTGATCAACCTAATTTTTCCTTCGTTCTTGAGTTCCTGTACTTTGTCGACCGAATCGAGCGCGCCGCGGAACTCATTCCGCCTGTGGATCAATGTGACTTCTGAGGCGACATTCGACAGAAAAATGCTCCAGTCGAGCGCCGAATCGCCGCCGCCGGCAATTACGACCTTTTTACCGCGGAATTTCTCCGGATTTTTTATGAAGTACTTCACGCCTTTTCCCTCGTAAAATTCAATGTCTTCGATTATCGGTTTTCGCGGTTCAAAACTGCCAAGCCCGCCTGCAATCGCAATTGCATTGGCATGGTGTTTTTTGCCTTTATCGGTTGTGACGATAAAGGTACCGTCTTCGAGCTTGTCGATCGTTTCGGCGCGTTCGCCCAATGTGAATCCGGGTTGGAACTGCTTGATTTGTTCCATCAGGTTGTTGACCAGATCGCCCGCCAACACTTCAGGAAATCCGGGAATGTCGAAAATTGGTTTTTTGGGATAGAGCTCGGCCAACTGCCCTCCGGGTTGCGGAAGCGCATCGATGATATGGCATTTCAGTTTAAGGAGTCCGGCCTCAAAGACCGCGAAAAGTCCGGTTGGCCCGGCGCCTATGATGAGTATGTCTGTTTTGATCATGTGTTGGAGAAAGTCAGTATTTGAGTCAAAAGTCGAAAGCCGAAAGGCAAGTGGTTGCGTGAGGGGTTGCAGCGGCATCCTTTTTATGGCCGCAGCAACGCGGAGGCCGTAAAAAGATATAGCGGAAAACCCGACCCTTGTGGTCACGCCCAAATCACCTAAGCGATATTGACGACGGTTTCGATTTGCGGTGCGAATTTTTTGATCGTTGTTTCGACACCGGCGCGCAATGTCATTTGGTTTACACTGCACGCGGTGCAGGCGCCTTCAAGGCGGACCGTGACATGCTTGTCGTCTTCGATCGAGATCAGCGTGATGTCGCCACCATCGGAATTCAGGAACGGACGGATTTCCTCGAGTGCCTTTTGTACATTCAGCGTAAGTTCTTCTGTATTCATGGTTGTAATGTGAAAATGTGAAAATGTAAATGTGAAAATGAGAATCCCCACATTATTACATCCTCAAATCAATTAATTTTTCTTCACGGCCGAGCATCCGGCCATTGTTGTTATTTTGATGGCTTCGGTCGCGGGAAGGTTTTCATTGCGTTTAACCGTTTCCTGCACGACGTTACGTGTAATTTCCTCAAAAACGCTTTCGATCACCGAACCGGTCTGCAATGCTGCGGGACGTCCGTAATCGCCTGCTTCGCGTATCGACTGTACCAATGGCACTTCGCCAAGGAATGGCACATTGAGATCTTCGGCAAGGTTTTGCGCGCCTGCCTGTCCGAAAATGTAATATTTGTTTTCCGGAAGTTCCTGCGGAGTGAAATACGCCATGTTTTCGATTATTCCCAAAACGGGAACTTTGATCGCGTCGGACAAAAACATCGACACTCCTTTTTTCGCATCGGCCAACGCAACGGCCTGCGGCGTACTTACGACTACTGCGCCGGTAATTGGCAACGACTGCATGATCGACAGGTGAATGTCGCCCGTTCCCGGAGGAAGGTCGATAAGCAAAAAGTCGAGTTCGCCCCAATCGGCGTCGAATATCATTTGATTGAGCGCTTTTGATGCCATTGGCCCGCGCCAGATGACGGCCTGACTCGGAGCCGTAAAAAACCCGATCGACAAGAGTTTGATCTCGTAGCTTTCGACCGGTTTCATTTTCGATTTTCCGTCGATGGTGACCGATAACGGTTTTTCCATTTCGACATCGAACATTATGGGCATTGACGGCCCGTAAATATCGGCATCGAGGATTCCGACTTTAAAACCCATTTTCGCCAATGTGACGCCAAGGTTTGCCGTTACGGTCGATTTGCCGACGCCTCCTTTTCCGGAAGCGACCGCTATTATATTCTGGATTCCCGGAATCTGCTTGCCTTTGATCTGGCCGGCATCGTTTTTCTCGGGAGCCTCGACTTTGATGTTGACTTTGACTTTTGCATCGGGAGAGAATTTTTCGTGTATCAGTTTCCGGATATCGTCTTCAGCGCGTTTTTTGATGTGCATTGCGGGCGTCGCTATTACAAGATCGACAATTGCTTCATCGCCGAATGTTACCACGTTGGTTACGGCGCCGCTTTCGACCATGTTTTTTCCTTCACCGGCTATAGATATGGATTCCAATGCTTTGAGAATCTCTTTTCTGTCTAATTTCATTTTGTTTTGGCGTTTACTTTTTGAGCCTTATTAAGACTAAATTCAGATTGCAAAGATAGTGGTATTAGTTCGAAATTTAAAGTTAACGGCTTCTAATTAAAGCACCAAATCCCAATTAAGTTGAATGCTTCATACAAAGCGGCCCGTAATAGTACGGGCCGTTTGCGATTGATGATTGGATTTCGGAACGTCCGATGACAGCGGCATCCTTTTTCTAAACCCTTTCAGGGTTCAAAACCCTGAAAGGGTTGAAAAAGATAATGCAGACAGCGGGACGGCATATCGATGGAGATCGGAATACGTGCTCCTTATTCATATTTCAAATATTTCAGCACGTCCATACGTGTCGCCTGATATGCTTTTGCGGAAACAATCAACAGCGTCAGTAACGACAGCGCAAAAAATCCGACTACGAATGGCGTTGCCGAAATATCGATTCGATAAGCAAAATTCTCAAGCCATTTTCCTAAAATATAACCGGTGGGAACCAATGCGATTGCAAAACCTATGACACAGAAAACCAGATATTGTTTTGAGAGTTCACGTAACAGCGATCCAGTTTCGGCACCAAGTGTTTTTCGGATTGCGATTTCCTTCATGCGCCGCTGGATCGAATACGATGCGAGTGCGAATAGTCCGAATAACGCAATCAGTATCACAACGAAATTCAGCAGTGAGAAGAGGTTTTTTTGTTTGACGAACTCTTTATAAGTGCGTGCGAAATTCTGATCGACGAAATCATACTTGAATTTGTATTCGGTATCGACTTTGGTGTTCCAGAATGCCTCTATCTGCGGGAGCGCAGTACTTAATTTCTCCGGATCGACGCGCACATAAATGTTGCTGACGTTCTGCAGCATCCAGTCGACTGTTTTGAAATGGAAGAAAATCATTGGCGGGATTTCCTGCTGTGGACCATTCACGTGAAAATCATTTACGACCCCGACGATTTTGAAATGTTTGTCGTTCCAGTCGAATTCCTTTCCGATAGGCTCTTTTTCGTTCATCATTTTTACCGCTGTTTCGTTTACCAGCACTGAATTAATCGTATCGGAGGCAAATTTTTCCGATAGTCCGCGGCCTTCCTTAACGTTGATTTGCATCATTTCGAGCATTCCGAAATCGACTGCCATGTTTTGCGCCTGAATGTTCGGGCTGCCTTTATAGTTGAACCCTGAAGTCGAATTGGCGCCGGTCGAGAACGAGAACGCGCCCGCTTTTACGCCTTCAACTCCGTCGATCTTGCCAATCTCGCGTTTAATCGTTTCATAGCGGTTTGTTAGCAGCGTTTTATAATTCGGCTGCCGATAGTCGTACGGATTCCTGTAGTTTATCTGCAAAACCTGCTCACCGCTGAAACCGAGTTCTTTTGTGCTCATGTACCGCACCTGTTCGTAAACAATCCACGAGCCAATGATAAAGAACGATGCGATCGAAAATTGCAGGATCAACATTCCGTTTCGCAGCCAGATTCCGCTTTTGCTTCGGCCGAAGTTCCCTTTAAGCACTTTCAAAGATTCGAAATTCGCAACATATAGCGCGGGGAAGATTCCGGCGGTGATAATCACGATCACGAAAATTACTACGAGCTGCAAATAGAATTGGTCACCGTGAATCAGCAGCTCTTTTTCGAGAAACTCGTTGTAGTACGGCAGCGACAGCTCGACGATCACCAACGCAAGAAGGATCGCGAAAAGCGTGGTTATTACGGTTTCAAACAAAAACTGGCGGACAACATTGGCCTTTGATGCGCCTAGAATTTTCCGGACACCGACTTCCTTTGCGCGTTTTACCGCGTTCGCCGTTGCAAGGTTGACATAGTTGACAATCGACAATATCACGATCAGCACCGAGAGACCCGTCAGGATCAGCAGGAATTGATAATTTCCCTGACCTTCGGGATAGCCGCGCACAAGACTGTGGAGCCGCGCAGTACTTAAAGGTTCAAGGATGATTTCCATTGCGCCGTATTTCGCCATGTATTCATCGGGAGACATTCCTTCTTCAGCAGCGTCCTTGGTGTATTTATGATCGTAATACAATTGTTCGATATGCGACTTGACGGCGGCCTGATCGCCAGGGTTTCTGATTTTCAAAAGCAGTCCGAAATTGAAATTTCCCCACTGGTCACTGTTGTCGTATAGCCGGCTATCGATCAGGTTTGTGACCGCCATCGGCTCGAACGATGATTTTCCCGGAATGCGGTACACTCCGCGTACTACCAACGTCCGTCCTGCATGCTGTACTTTTTTCCCTAGTGCTTCTTCATCTCCGAAAAGCCGCTTGGCTGTATCTTCCGACAGCGCAATGCTTCCCGGATCCTGAATCGCGGAAGCTGCATTTCCGCTGATAAACGTAAAAGGAAAGAACGAAAAGAAGCTTTTTTGCACATCGAGGATTTTCTCGATGACTTCCTTTTTTCCGTTGTATTCGATTATTTCGGTAAAGTACCAATTATTCAGGTAGCAGTATTCTTCAACTTCGGGAATCGATTTCGCCAGATACGGTTCGAGCGGTGCAATGTTTGTGGGCCATATGTTTTTGTCGCCCAAATCATTTATGACCTGGTACACATTGTCTTTTTCCGGATTCCATGCGTTGTATGAATGTTCTTCGTTCCAATACAGTATGGCAAATATCAGTCCGCCAACGCCCACACTGATGCCGAGTATATTCAGGAATGAAAACAGCTTATCCTGTTTCAGGTGGTAGATGAATATTTTGATCCAATTCAGTATCATACTTTAGTTTTTGCGGATTGATGCCATTGAATTTTTGTTGAACGTTTCATTTTTTGGTGTACCGAAATAATGAACCGACGACGATGAATCGGCGTTTATGGTAACGGAATCCGATACTGAAACGGATACCGATGCGCCGCTCGATGCCTTGATTGTTGCATTTTCTGTCTCGAGTGATTTTGCATTTACAAGGCTTCCGCTATCGGTTTTGACTGCTGCACTTGTTGCTTTACCCGACAAGGTGACGTTTGCACCGCTGTTGGCTTTCAGGCTTAAATTTGATGTGCCGATTGTTAATTTTGCAAGCGCACCCGAATTTGCATCGACTGCTACGGTTTTTGATTCAATATCGCCTTCAAACCTGGAACCTGACGAAACTTCAATTGCGACGGACTGCTGCGAGATTTGTCCTTTGCAAATAATCGCGGAGCCCGAATCGGATGAAAACTCGTTTACCTTTTTTCCGGCAACAAATACGCTGAGATTTTTGAAATTGCGGATTTTGGAATTTCCGTCGATATAAATTTTTAGCACGCCGCTGCTGACTTCGGTTTTGATCATTTTTAAGTGTTCGTTTGAATCGGCTTCGACTTTCAGCGAATTTGCCGGAGCTTCCGTAAACATTACTCTTATTCCGTTTGATACCGCAATTTTTGTAAAATCGGTTACCGGCCTGTCGTGCGATACCTGTGCGTTGCAAATCATTGAAACGCATGCTGCTGCTAATGCAAATATGAATTTTATCATGATATTTTATTTGTTGGTTATAGTTCTTTTACATCGACAAACACGTCGACATTTCGTTGATTTTGTTTTTCGGAAAAGATCACGCCATCCTTCATCTGAATCGTTCGTTGTGAAAACGATGCGTCATAATTCGAATGCGTCACCATCAGTATCGTGGCTCCTTTCGCATGAAGGTCGGTCAGCAATTCCATCACTTCGTTACCGTTCTTGCTGTCGAGGTTTCCCGTAGGTTCATCGGCAAGGATCACTTTGGGGTTTGTCACTAGCGCACGTGCCACTGCCACACGTTGCTGCTGGCCTCCGGAGAGTTGCTGTGGGAAATGGCGGAGACGATGCGTAATCCCTAACTTTTCGGCAATCTCTTCAACGCGGAATTTACGTTCCGATGCCTTTACGTTATTGTAAATCAGCGGAAGTTCTATGTTGTCGAAAACCGAAAGCTCGTCGATCAGGTTGAAATTCTGAAAGATGAATCCGATGTTTTCCTTTCGGACCACGGCGCGCGCTTTTTCCTTCAGATTGCTCATCTCGTTTCCGAGCAGTTCATAATTACCCGACGTGGGACTGTCGAGCAACCCGATTATATTGAGCAATGTCGATTTCCCGCATCCTGACGGACCCATTATCGAAACGAAATCGCCTTCATTGATCGTAAGGTTTATTCCATTCAGCGCCGCCGTTTCGACTTCTTCGGTGCGAAATATCTTTGTGAGGTTTTTGATTGCTATCATATTACAGGTTTTTATTTTCGATCCATTGACAAACGTAGGAGCCTTTCGCGTCGTTTCCGATAAAGCGCACCTTATACGGAACCTCTTTATTTAATTCGACCAATGTCGTGAATTCGGCCGGGTTCGAGAAAGTTTTGTCGAATGTGGAATTTCCCGATTCGTCTTCAAACACCACGCGAAGTGTTCCTTTTCGTACATCGACCGACAACTTTACTGTTGCATCCACATCGGCGGAAGCGGTCATCCCCGATTGCGTTTCGCCTGTGAACTTGGCAAATTTTGCCTTTGTGTACGATTTGCCGTTTGCGTTGCTCCATTTTGTATCACTTACTGGCGTGACAAAACTTGTTCCCCAGGACGAAATTGACGGATTGACGACATCCTTGACTTTTTGTGCCGACATCTGAATTGATGCAAACGTCAGCACGATTGTGATTAACTTTTTCATTTTTTGATTGAGATTGATTATTGATTGAGATTTAAAATTTCCACTTCGGTATAATCGGTGTACGATGACGTGATGACTTTATCGCCGGCTTTTAGTCCGCCCAGCACTTCATAATAATTCGGATTTTCACGGCCGGTCTTGATTTCGCGACGTTCGGCTTTGTCGCCGTTCACCACAAAAATCCATTTTCCGGCCGATTCGTGGTTAAAAGCTCCTTTTGGCAATAAAAGCACTTTGTCACGCCCGGTGAGCAGCAACTTCACTCCGAAACTGGATCCGAGTTGCAGCATCGGCTGATTGGATCCGGTGATGGCCAGTTCGGTTTGAAAGCGGCCATTTTTGACTTCAGGCAACACCTTTATCACCGTAACTTCGAGCGTTGTTCCTTTGTAATCGATCTCGCCTTTTAGACCTACGGCGACTTTATCACGATAAAATTCATCTACATCGGCGACAAGTTTGTATCCCTGCATCAGGTCGATTTTGGCGATACTTGCGCCGGCTTGAAACGTTTGGCCGAGAATAGGTTCGAAAGACGTCAGGGTTCCCGCTGCCGGAGCCGTAATCAGAAAATTCTTTTTGTTGTTGCGAAGAATCTCAAGGCTTTTTTCCATCGTCCTGATTGATTGATTGATTTGGGCAACCTGAATCCTGTTGGTTTGTTTTTCCTTTTGGATCGAAAGCTGAATGTTGTTTTTTCGTTCCTGTTGGTATCTGAAATTTTCTTCGATAGTGTTCCAGTCATTTTTCGAAATCACGTCTTTCGCAAACAAACGTTTGTTAAGATCGTATTGGCGTTTTGCATTGTTGTAATCGTGTTCGATCAATGCGAGATCTTTTGTAAGTTCAAGTTCCTGGTTGCGGATGTTGAGCTTTCCTGAATTCAGGTTGTTCATCTGCTCGATGATTGCGGTTTCCTGTGTAAGGTACCTGAGTTCCGTATTCGGATTGTACATTTTTGCGAGCGCCTGCCCTTTTTCAACGATCGCGCCATTTTCGGCATATATTTCCTGCACCGATCCGCCTTCAATTATATTTACGAGCATTGCGTGAAGCGGTTCGGCTTTGGCCTGCAGGATAATAAAATCTTCAAAATTCCCGGTTGTGACCGTTTTGATAATAACTTGATCGGATTCAATATTGAGGCTTCGTTTTTTCGTCAATGAAAAGTACGCCATCAGCATCAGCGCCAAAAAAATCGACCCGGCTATCGATAGATATTTAATTTTTTTACTTTTACGCGTCAGAACCTTGTCCATCAGATGTTACTTTATTTTGGTGTACGGTTCAGCAATATTGTGCCAATAAATTAAAAATTTATATTTCACTTATTTTCAGCGTATTAGCTATTTATCGATTTTCGCTACTGTCCGATTTTGGACAGTAAAACGTCCGCAAACGGACACTTCTAAAAATGAGAAAAAAACACGCTTGTATATTGGTTGTCGACGATCAGGAAGAAATCCTCTTTTCTGCGCGGATGGTACTCAAAAAACATTTTGAAACCGTACTTACTACAAGCAATCCAAAAACCATCTATCAGCTATTGGCAGCGCATACGGTCGACGTTGTGATGCTCGACATGAACTATAGGATTGGGTTTGAGGATGGTCGCGAGGGAATTCACTGGCTAAAGGAAATCCGCGAACATTCGCCGCAGTCGGCTGTAATCCTGATGACGGCATTCGGAAAAATCGAGACCGCCGTCGAAGGCATCAAAATCGGTGCATTTGATTATTTATTGAAACCCTGGGAAAACGACAAACTGGTTGCTACAGCCGAAAAAGCAGTCGAAGAAAGCCGCAAGCGCCGTAAAAGAGCCGATTCTGCTCCTGTCGAAAAAAAGTATTTTATCGGTAATTCGCCTAAGATCAGGCAATCCTACGCCATTGCGGAGAAGGTTGCAAAAACCGATGCCAGTGTGCTTATTCTTGGCGAAAACGGTACCGGAAAATTTGTTTTTGCAAAGTATATCCATGAAAATTCACCGCGAAAACAAAAGCCGTTTGTTCATGTCGATCTGGGATCGCTGAGTGAAAATCTGTTTGAAAGCGAGCTTTTCGGATATTCGAAAGGCGCGTTTACAGATGCGAAGACCGATACGCCCGGACGTTTTGAGTCGGCTTCAGGCGGCACTATATTTCTTGACGAAATCGGGAATATCCCATTGCACCTTCAGTCAAAACTGCTACATGTACTGCAAACAAAGTCGGTTACGCGCCTGGGCGAAAGCAAGGCCCGCCCGCTCGACGTTCGAATCCTGACGGCAACCAATATTGACCTGCGCGAGGAAGTCCGTTTGAAGAATTTCCGCGAAGACTTGTTTTACCGGATCAATACAATGGAGATTGTGCTTCCGCCGCTTCGGGAACGAAAAGCGGATATTGTACCGATGGCAAATTTCCTTCTGGATCAGGCTCGTGAAAAATACGCAATCGCAGAACTTGTTTTCAGCGAGGAGGCACTTGATGTGCTTGAAAATCATAAATGGAATGGCAACATCCGCGAAATGGAAAATAAGATCGAACGCGCGGTGATTTTAACGGAAGGCAATTTGATCACGCCATCTGAACTCGATATTGCTATCACCGGTTCTGCCGAGACATCAGACGACAGCCAACTATCCGAAATCGAAAAATTGGCCGTGGAGCGCGCATTGGCGAAACACAAGGGCAATATTACCAAAACGGCCGATGAACTGGGATTGTCGCGCGCTGCCCTATACCGACGGATCGAAAAATATTCCATCAAACTTCAGCAATAATGAAATTCTACAACGCACTGTTTGTCAGGATTTTTTTTCTGATTACGCTCACCGCAAGTGTGATCTATCTCATTCAACAAAAGCTGCCCTATAGTGCGATATTTATTTTTTTACTGATCTTATTATTCTGTGCCGAACTGTATTTTTTCATCCGCGCACGGATTTTGTTTTATGACAAGGTGATCCTTTCGATGCTGCATGACGATTTTTCGGCCTCGCTTCCCAAAGATTACCGAACCGGAAATTTCAAAAGCCTGTATGATTTGTTCGAAAAACTTAGAAAAAAAGAGCGCGAGCAATTGTCGCGGGAACATGTTTATACTTCCATACTCAACGATGTCGATACCTCAATATTAATATTGAAAGGCAGTGAGCAAAACTGGTCGGTTTTCCTTATGAACGATTGTTTTTCATCATTGTTCAAAGTGCCAAAACTGAGTCGGTGGGAATATTTGCGGGCGCAACTTCCGGCTTTTTGCGACGAAGTGGAAGCAGGCGGTTTTGCCGAAGCAAAAAAATCGATCAACATCCGGATCGAAAATCGTGCAGCGCAGGCATTTTTGCTGCAAACCTCGCGTACAACGTCGTTCGGGGACGATTATTTCATTATTTTGCTCGACAGTATCCAGCGTGTAGTCGAGAAAAAGGAAAAAGATGCCTGGGTGAATTTGATGAAAGTCATTTCGCACGAACTGATGAATTCGCTTACGCCGATTCGGTCATTGTCGCAAAGCCTGCACGACACGGTTAGTCAGCCTGCACTTTCGATTGAAGATTTTGCCGATATCCGGTTAAGCCTTGAGACGATAATGAACCGGAGCAACCACCTCCAATTTTTTGTCGAAAATTATCGGAAACTGACAATGCTGCCAACGCCTGATAAAAAACCGATAAACATAAACACGGTTTTGCAGCAATGTTTGATCGTGATGTCGCCTATGCTGAAACAGGAAGGAATCGATATTGAAAACACCGCCACGATTCCAAATCCGGTCAATGCCGACAAACAGCAGCTTGAACAGGTCTTTATAAACTTGATTACGAACAGCATTTATGCACTGAAAGACAAAGAAGATAAAAAGATTTTCATTTCATCGGCGGTCGAAAACAACCGTGTGTTTGTAACTATATCAGATACGGGGAAAGGCGTCGAAAAAGAGATTCGCGAAAAGATATTCCTTCCTTTTTTCACCACGCGAAAAGACGGCGCCGGGATCGGGCTAACGTTATCGAAGAACATAATCGAAGCGCATGGCGGTTATTTGTCATTCCAGAGCGAAGGCGATCGGACCAGCTTTGTAATTTGCCTTATCGCAAATTGATCATTCCGACGACGGTTCCCAAAAGTGCTTCTCGAAATTTACAATCTGGTTGTCCCTAATTTCAACACCTTCATTTTCCAAAAGCTGCTGCATCAGGTTGGTACCTGCGAAATGATGCTTTCCGGTAAGTAATCCTTTTCGATTCACAACGCGGTGTGCCGGGACATCTTCGCGGCCATGGCACGCGTTCATTGCCCATCCTACCATCCGTGCCGACCGGGCCGATCCGATCACTTTCGCGATTGCGCCGTAAGAGGTGACTCTTCCATAAGGGATTTGGCGTGCGACGGCGTACACACGTTCGAAAAAATTATCATTCGGATTCATGGCCGGTTGTAGTAATATTCAATGATATTGACCAACGTCAGAATTGAAATCACGCCGGTGACAGTTCCGATGATGTAATTCATGTTTTTGATCACGAATGCGGTTCGTGCTTCCATTTTTTTGAAGAACGCGATATAACAATAAAATGCAAAAAAGGCACCAATGCCTGACCCGAGAACAAAGCTGTAGATGAAAATCTGTTCAAAAAAGAAATAATCGTATGTAGCGAGTGTGATGCTGACAAAAACGTAAAACGGAATCGGAAAAAAATTAAGTGCCGAAAGCAGCATTCCCATAAAGAAACGGCTGCGTTTGCTGTGCATGGCCACCTCCTTTTCAGGTTTAATTTGTTTGGCGGTGACGAAGTAGTAAATTGTAAGCGCAATGAAAACGGCGAGCCCGACTTCACGAAGCGTTACGATGACATCCGGATT
>JAEYZX010000160.1 GCA_023427845.1 Bacteroidota bacterium | reverse complement strand
GCTATATCCTGGCCCATTAACACCAGGTTCCCGTGCCGTTCCATCGACTGTCCCAATCCTTCTGAAATTGCATCGATGAACCGGATGTTAGCGGTTTCCGAAGAAGATTTTATCTCTTTGAATTCATACGGCCTGTAAACATCGTTGACTTCGTTTTCGAGACTTGCTTTTATCTCAGGTTCGTTGTTGGCAATCGCAAGGTTTTCATCGATTTCCTTCCGGATATCATCTCGCCACTGTTCGTCTTTATCGGTACGTAATATGTTTTGTTTGATAAGGTAACGTCTGAAATTATCCACGGGATCTTTTTCGGCCCATAGGTCCATTAGTTCTTTTGGTACATATTTGGTCCCGCTTGCTTCTTCGTGTCCGCGCATCCGAAAGGTCTTGAACTCGATCAGCACCGGGCGCGGGTTTGCTCGCATCGACGCGACAATTTGCGATAATTCATTATAAACTTCGAGGATGTTGTTGCCATCGAGAATATGTGATTCCATTCCGTAGCCCACCCCTTTATCGGCAAGGTTTTCACAACGGTATTGCTCGTTTGTAGGAGTTGATAGTCCGTACCCGTTATTTTCAATAATAAATAATACCGGAAGATCCCAAACTGCCGCAATGTTTAACGCTTCATGAAAATCACCTTCGCTGGTTGCGCCTTCACCGGTAAATACAGCAGTGACTTTTCCATTCTTTTTGAGTTTATCGGCCAAAGCAATTCCGTCGGCCACGCCAAGTTGCGGACCAAGGTGCGAAATCATACCAACTACTTTATACTCTTGGGTACCAAAGTGGAACGAGCGGTCACGCCCTTTTGTAAATCCGTTTGCCTTCCCCTGCCATTGCGAAAATAATCGGTGCAACGGAATATCACGGCCGGTAAAAACACCAAGGTTTCGGTGCATCGGAAGTATATATTCGTCTTTTTCGAGAACGGCTGTAACGCCTACAGAAATCGCTTCCTGCCCGATTCCGGAAAACCACTTTGAAACTTTGCCCTGACGAATCAGAATCAGCATTTTTTCTTCTATAAGCCGAGGCTTTATAAGCCTTTTATACAAATCCAATAACTGATCGTCGGTCAGGTTTCTTCTTTCAAAGTTCATTTTTCGCGTGAATATTTTACCGACCAAAAGTATAAAAAATAAACAGCTTAGTGCCTATTTGTTTTGTTTTTTTGGTATGTTCATAACTTTTAAAATTCGCAATAAAATTTATTCTTTACATTTGTTTTATCAAGGGTTATGCCCGTTAAAGTTATTAACAAAATTTAAACTGTATGCAGAACATTCCCAGTGTTGACTTGCGTGATTTCCTTTCGGGCGACCCGGAACGTAAACAAAAATTTGTAAATGAAATCGGAAGGGCTTTTGAAGACATTGGCTTTGTAGCCTTAAAAGGTCATTTTTTGGACGACCAGCTTGTAGACGAATTGTACACTGAAGTAAAAAATTTCTTTTCATTGCCGCTTGAACAAAAAGAAAAGTATGAAATTCCCGGAATCGGTGGACAGCGTGGGTATGTATCATTTGGCAAAGAACATGCTAAAGGCCGAAAAGAAGGTGATTTAAAAGAGTTTTGGCATTTTGGGCAGTATGTCGGCAAAGATTCAAAATATGCCTCGGAATATCCGGATAATGTTGAAGTAAAAGAGTTGCCGCGCTTTAATGAAGTTGGCAAAGAAGCCTACCAAATGCTTGAAAAAACAGGGATTTATGTACTAAGGGCACTGGCGCTTCATCTTGGACTTGACGAATTTTATTTCGACAAATATGCCGAGGAAGGAAATTCAATCCTTCGCCCTATTCATTACCCGCCAATTACATCGGAGCCTGAAAATGCGATTCGTGCAGCAGCACACGGCGACATTAACTTAATTACTTTGTTGATGGGCGCACAAGGACGCGGACTGCAAGTGATGAACCACAACGGCGACTGGATTGACGCAATTGCCGAGCCCGACGAGTTGGTGATCAATGTTGGCGATATGTTGTCCCGGCACACAAATAACCGGTTGAAATCGACGATACATCAGGTCGTTAACCCACCGAGGGAGTTATGGGGAACATCGCGATATTCAATTCCGTTTTTTATGCACCCGGTGAGCGATATGAAACTCGATTGCCTTGAAAGCTGTATCGATGAAGAGCATCCAAAATTATACGAAGACATAACGGCGGGCGAATTCCTGCACGAACGCTTGGTTGATTTGGGGTTGATAAAGAAATAATACTCTTATATGATGAAAAGACATTGAGTTTCGCTTGATGTCTTTTTGTTTTCAAATTCATGCCCAATTATGGCAAAAAAATTAACAAGTTTAAATGACCTTGGCGGATTCGTATTCTCGACGAACAAAGACTTCGATCCGGGAAGCGACGATGGCGTAAATGAAACTCTCCCTCCCGGAAAACAGAAACTCGAAGCGCATTTGGATAAAAAAAACAGAGGCGGAAAAATTGCCACAATAATCAAAGGATTCGACGGAGATGAAGAAGATCTTAAAACGCTCGGCAAAATGCTTAAAAACAAATGCGGCGTGGGAGGTGCCGTAAAAGACAATGAAATCATCATCCAGGGCAATTTCCGCGATAAAATTATGGAAATACTAAAAAGTGAAGGTTATAACGTAAAACGCGTCGGAAGCTGATAATCGATTAAGGAATAACGCTGTTCCCTTATCCCTTTTCCCTAATCCCTTATCCCTAATCCCTTATACGTTATGCCTTTTCCCTTTTCCCTTTTCCCTTATCCCTAACCCTTTTCACCAACACAAAAACCAAAATGATCCAATCCTCAGAACTCATACTCAATCCAGACGGAAGCGTCTATCACCTGAATCTTCGTCCTGAACATATCGCCAATGACATCATTTTTGTGGGCGATCAGAATCGCGTCGAGAAAATCACAATGTTCTTTGAACATATCGAATATTCTACGCAGAAACGCGAATTCAAAACGCAAACAGGAACCTATCGCGGTAAACGTATTACCGTAATGTCTACCGGCATCGGACCGGACAATATCGATATCGTGATGAACGAACTCGACGCTCTGGTTAATATAGATCTTGAGTCCCGACGTCCAAAAGAAGTACTGACATCGCTTAACATAGTTCGAATTGGCACTTCAGGCTCGCTGCACGCCGATATTCCGGTTGACAGCTTTGTGATGTCGAAATATGCACTCGGACTTGACAATATGCTTCGCTCTTATCAAATGGAACACATTTCAAATCCGGATTTCGAAGATGCGTTTGTCAAGCATACCAATTGGGATTTGAAAAAGGGGCGGCCGTATATGATTTCGGGTTCGGAAATGCTTGCCGATATTATCAAAAGCGACATTATGCACGAAGGAATCACTGCAACTGCCGGCGGATTCTATGGTCCGCAAGGACGAATCTTACGTCTGCCTATAGAGGATGACGCGCTGAATTCGAAGATGGATAGCTTCAGTCATAACGATGTCCGTATAACTAATCTCGAGATGGAAACTGCGGCAATTTACGGACTTGCAGCATTATTGGGCCACAACGCATTATCATTGAATGCCATTATCGCGAATCGTGCATCGGGGACTTTTAGTTCCGACCCTTATAAAGCCGTAGATGAATTGATCACGTATACATTGCAAAAATTGTCCGATAAATCCGCATCCTAATTCACCTGTTTCTCTTATCCCTAAACAAGAAGAAATGACTAAAATAAATATAGCAGGTGTTCCCGAACACTTTAACCTTCCGTGGCAACTTTGCATAGAGAATCGTGAGTTTGAGTCAAAAGGCCTTGATGTAAAATGGACCGATGTACCCGAAGGAACCGGTAAACTTTGCCAAATGCTTCGGGAAGGCGAAACCGATGTCGCGGTAATCCTCACCGAAGGAATCATAAAAGACATTGTTGCCGGAAACCCAAGCAAAATCGTTCAGGTCTACGTCGAATCGCCACTGATTTGGGGAATTCATGTTGCCGCCTCATCGCAATTTAAAAATCTGTCGGAGCTCGACGGTAAAAAAGCAGCGATTAGTCGCCCCGGTTCAGGCTCACAGCTTATGGCGTATGTGAACGCTGCAAACCAACAATGGCAGCATCAGCCAAAATTTGAAATTGTACATACCATTGACGGAGCTGTCGAAGCGCTTACGAAAGGCAACGCCGATTATTTCATGTGGGAACGATTTATGACAAAACCGTTGGTTGACAGCAATATTTTCAGAAGATTAGGCGATTGTCCAACTCCGTGGCCATGTTTTGTAATTGCAGTAAGTGATGCATTTCTTCAACAAAACTCCGGAAGCATCTCAAAGATGCTCGAAATCATCAACAAAAAAACAGCGGCTTTCAAGAAAATATCAAATATCGATCTAATCCTTGCAACCCGGTTCAACCAAAAACCCGAAGATATACGCGAGTGGCTGTCACTTACCGAATGGTCGCAAAAACCGATGGATGAGACTATGTTAAACAAAATTCAAAATCAATTGGTTGAATTATCTGTTATAGATAAAAAAGGTACTTTTGTTGAGATGGTACACAGCTAAAACGGCTGCTTCCGTGTAGTGGCTATGGTAAAATTCAATGAAATCCCTTTCAAAAAAATACGGTTGGCGCTTCAGGTTAAAAAACCCTGGGACTCAATCATTATTTTTCTGCTGAATTTACTGATAGCCGTACCTGTTTTTATAATTATCCACCACAATATCATCGATCCGCAATGGCCGAATCAAATTGACAGGATATTGCTGTTCATTTTGCTTCTAGTTATTATTCAGTTAATTCTTCGCCTTTTGCGGCGTATCCTGATAGTTACACTGTTTTTGTATTTGTTATGGCTCGCTTATGGCAGCGCTTTCGGAAGTTACGGTTTCAACAGCGTGTACGAAGACTACCGTTACATGATTTATGCAATGATCGACTCGCCAAACCCGCAAGACCTGATAATTTCCAAATTACTTCCGTTTCCGAATAAATCCAAAATCCTCAAAGCGGTTCAGTACGACAATCCCACGGTTCGGAACTTTGCCGTATGGACAACCACCGAACATTTCAAAGACATAAAGGGATACGGCGAATATCGGACATTAATCCAGTGTTTTGCGGTGTTTAAGGAAATCAACGCGAGGTGGAATTATGTAAGCGATCCAAAAGGACGCGAATACATTGCAACTGCGAGCGAATCGATTCCGAATTTCTCCGGTGACTGCGACGACCATGCAATCCTGATGGTCGCAAGCGTCAAGGCCATTGGCGGTACTCCGCGGCTGATCCATACCGGCGGGCACATCTATCCCGAGATCCTGATCGGAACCAGAGCCGATCTTGAAACCGTTAACTACCTCATAAAAAAAGTGCTGTTTGTTGA
>JAEYZX010000124.1 GCA_023427845.1 Bacteroidota bacterium | reverse complement strand
ATTACAACCTGATCCCGGGCGTCGTTTACACATGGCCTGAAGTGGCGGCTGTCGGAAAAACCGAGGAGCAGCTAAAAGAAGCCGGAGTCGAATACAAATCGGGAAGTTTTCCGTTCAAGGCGTTGGGCCGGTCGCGCGCAAGTGGCGACACTGACGGATTCGTAAAAATCCTCGCCGATGCAAAAACCGATGAAGTCCTCGGAATCCACATGATTGGCGCACGAACAGCCGATTTGATCGCCGAAGCCGTTGTCGCAATGGAGTTCAAAGCCTCTGCCGAAGACCTATCAAGAATGTCGCATGCACACCCGACATACGCCGAAGCGGTCAAGGAAGCGGCGCTCGCTGCAACCGATAACCGTCCGTTGCATATGTAGTTTTTTAAGTAGCTATTCCCGCTGTCTGCTGTATCTTTTGCCCGCTAAAGAAGCGGATCAAAAGGATGCCGCGCCCATCGGGGCTAAAATATACCCGTTCTATTGAGCGGGTTTTTTATATTTGGATATTGAGAACATCACAGGTAATATCGATCGAAAATCCGGCTGAATTCAAGCGTTCACTCTTACTGTGGGCGCAGCACTTCCGCGAAGTGGTGTTTTTGGACAGCAACCACTATCCGCAGAAATATTCGTCATACGACTGCATGTTGGCAGCCGACGCGTTCACTTCAATAAAAACGGATCATCACAATGCATTCGACGACCTGAAGCAATATCAGCAAACCACAAAAGACTGGCTGTTCGGTTATTTGTCGTATGATTTGAAAAACGACACCGAAGATCTTGAATCACAAAACCACGACGGACTCGATTTTCCCGATCTCTATTTTTTTCAACCCAAAAAGCTGCTGCTGCTCAACGGCAACCAACTCGAAATGCGCTATCTGCACATCTGCGACGATGAAATCGAATCGGACCTTTCCGAAATCAATAATTGTCGCATTGAGCCTCTCAAAGAACCTTTCCCTATACCCAAGATTCATCCCCGCATTACAAAAGAAGAATACCTCGCCAAAGCCGGTAGTATGCTCGAACACATCCACCGCGGCGATATTTACGAAGCGAATTTCTGCATGGAATTCTACGCTGAAAATGCTGCAATCGATCCGGTGCAGACCTACTTAAAATTAAACACCATATCCGAACCACCCTTTGCGGCATTCTTCAAAAATCACAATCACTTTGCCTTATCGGCTTCGCCCGAGCGGTATCTGCGCAAGCAGCAAAACAAAGTGATTTCGCAACCCATAAAGGGAACGGCGCGTCGTTCGTCGGATCCGGGTGAAGATCGTGATATTCAAATCGAATTGGAGCAAAATCAAAAAGAGCGCTCCGAAAACATAATGATCGTCGACTTGGTTCGCAACGATTTGTCGCGCACCGCTACCAAAGGCTCAGTCGAGGTTGAGGAACTGTGCAGTGTTTATGCGTTCAGGCAGGTACATCACTTGATATCGACGGTTGTTTCGAAAGTGGATCCACAAATCTCACCTGTCGATATCATAAAATCGACTTTTCCGATGGGCAGCATGACGGGTGCTCCAAAAATATCGGCGATGAAAATCATCGAAAAACTCGAGGAAACAAAACGTGGGTTGTACAGCGGTGCACTCGGCTACTTCACACCCGACGGCGACTTTGATTTCAATGTTGTAATCCGGTCGATATTGTACAATGCTGAAAAAAAATACGTATCGTTCTCAGTTGGAAGTGCCATTACGTCGTTGTCAGATCCGGAATCGGAATATGAAGAATGTTTGTTGAAGGCAGGGGCGATGATGAAGGTTGTGGGAAGGGATGAGGGATGAGGGATAAGGGATAAGGGAAGAGGCATAAGGCATAAGGGATAACAGACGGGAAAAGGGATAGTATTAAGGGATAAGTAATTAGTCGCTAGGCAAAAGGATTTGTGTATCGTATGGGGCGGTATAAAATCAAATCTGAGAATTATAGTGCAATTCAGTAAATTTGATGGATAAACTTATACGCCATGAAAACTTATCGGGATTTAATCGTTTGGCAAAAAGCCATGATCCTTGTCACAATGATTTATCAAAAAGCAAACAGTTTGCCTGCTGAAGAACGATACGGATTGATATCGCAGTTAAAAAGAAGCGCTGTATCCATTCCATCAAATATTGCAGAAGGTTACGGTCGGAATTATAGAAAAGATTATCTACGATTTCTGAAATTTGCCAGAGGTTCATTATTCGAATCGCAAACTCAAATTGAAATAGCCGTAAACCTGTCGCTGATCGAACCAAATTCAATCCAGGAACTTGCATTATTATCGACAGAAGTAGAAAAGATGTTAAATTCATTAATTCGGAATCTTAAGCAGATGGACTCTTAAACATTAATCAAAGCGAAAATTATCGTTTACACAAAGTCCTTATCTGCAATCCTTTATGCCTCGACTCTTATGCCTTACCACCTTTTTTTACTTATGCCTAATTAAATGCTCCAAAACCTCAAAACCCACCTCCAACAAAACTTCGCCTTTCTGCACGGAAAGAAGCTGCTCCTTGCAAGCAGCGGCGGAATCGACAGCATCGTGATGACGCATCTGTTCCGTGAATGTGGATTTGATATAGCTATTGCGCATTGCAACTTCCAATTGCGAGGAAACGAGAGCGTCGAAGATGAGATTTTTGTTCGAAAATTTGCCGATCAACTCAAAATTCCTGTTTTTGTCACCCATTTCGACACTGAAGCTTTTGCCGCCGATTTTAAACTGTCGACACAAATGGCAGCGCGCGAACTCCGCTACAACTGGTTTAATGAACTCGCAGAAACCCACGGATTTGATTATATTTTGACCGCCCACCATTCCGATGACAATCTCGAAACCTTCCTGATCAATTTGTCACGTGGCACCGGTATCGAAGGATTGACCGGAATTCCGCAGCAAAATGCAAAGATTGTACGTCCGTTGCTTGAATTCACCCGAGATGAAATTGAGGAGTATGCGCGGCAAAACAACATCGAATGGCGCGAAGACAGCAGCAATGCGTCCGATAAGTATCTTCGGAATAAAATTCGGCACGACATTGTTCCAAAACTTAAGGAAATCAACCCCGGCATTTTGAAGGCGATTCAAAAAACGCAGCAGTTCCTGCGACAAACGCAGGAGATGGCCGAAGACGCCTCAATAATGGTGTATCAGCAAGTGGCGCAGCAGGCGAACGATGAGATTCATTTCAATCTCAAAAAACTGAAACAGCTGCCAAACTATCGGTCGTATCTGTATTCATGGCTTCGCGAGTTCGGGTTCACGGCATGGGACGATGTTTACGGTCTTGCAACCGCGCAATCGGGAAAGCAGGTTTTTTCAACCCATTATAAGTTGCTCAAGAACCGCGAATATTTAATATTGAGCGAATTGAATGATAGTATGGCGGCCGAATTTACAATCGGTGAAAACCAGAAAGACGTTAAAGTTCCTTTAAATCTAAGCTTTGAAAAAGTCGACGATATGGGCCATGCAACAAATAGGACTATATTTGTGGACGCCGACAAACTCCAATATCCGCTGAAGTTGCGAAAGTGGAATGAAGGCGATTCGTTTTTCCCATTAGGAATGGAAGGCAAATCAAAAAAGGTCGCCAAAGTGTTCAAGGACGAAAAATTGTCATTGAACGAAAAAGATAAAATTTGGCTGCTTTGCTCGAACGGCCAAATCGTTTGGGTTATCGGAATCCGTGCAGACGAACGATTTAAAGTGGGCACACAAACAACAAACATTTTGCAAATTAAACTTACATAATGAGGAAATTGTATTTTTTATTGCTCGCCGTATTGGCGTTTGCGAATTCTTTTGCACAAGTAATCGAACCCGTCAGCTGGTCATCGCGCACCGAAAAGTTATCGGAAACCGAATTTAACCTCGTCTTTGAAGCCGTTATCGAAAAAGACTGGCACATTTATTCACAATTTACTCCTGATGGCGGCCCGCTTCCATTGACAATTGATTTGCAGAACAGCAAAGGCAATTTTGAACTCATCGGAAAAGCAAAGGAAAGTGCCACAAGCCGCGCCTATAACGACATTTTTGAAGTCGATGAAGTGTTTTTTGCAAATAAAGCAACAATCAAACAACGGATTAAGGTCCTTAATGCAAACGTTACTACGATCAATGCAGTTGTTGAATATCAGGTCTGCAAGGAGGTTTGCATCAACGGCAAAGAGCGTTTTACATTTAAGATCCCAAAACTTTCGGCTGCGGCATTTCAGAAGGCCGATCGGGTAGAACCGAACAAAATTGCGCTAGTTGACACCGCTGCCGTGACCACGGAGGCCGACACAACATCTTTAAAAGCAAAAACCGATACGGTCACGCAATCTCCGATGGATCCACCAATTGTGGCACAAGCAGGCGGCTCGGATCCAAATAGAAGTTTGTGGACTGTTTTTATAATCGCCTTCCTGTCTGGATTTGCTGCGCTGTTGATGCCGTGTGTTTTCCCGCTGATCCCGATGACTGTGAGTTTTTTTACCAAACAGAGCAAAACCAAAGCTGCCGGCGTACGTAATGCGATAATCTATGGTATTTCGATAATCGTTATTTATGTATCGCTCGGATTCTTCATATCGTTGATTTTTGGTGCCGATGCATTGAACGCGCTTGCAACAAACGTATGGTTTAACCTTATTTTCTTCATTTTGCTTGTGATTTTCGCCGCATCATTCCTCGGTGCATTCGAAATCATGCTCCCAAATTCTTGGGCAAATAAAGTCGACAAACAAGCCGACCGTGGCGGGATCATCGGAATCCTGTTCATGGCGTTGGCACTGACAATCGTAACTTTTTCGTGTACAGGTCCAATTGTGGGAACGCTGCTGTTTGAAGCTGCGTCAAAAGGCGTAATCGGGCCAATAGTCGGAATGTTCGGATTTTCGTTGGCAATCGCACTTCCGTTCATGCTTTTCGCAATGTTCCCCGGCTGGCTGAATTCGCTCCCTAAATCGGGTGGCTGGCTCAATACCGTCAAAGTATTTTTAGGATTTCTGGAGTTGGCGCTCGCGTTCAAATTCCTGTCGAATGCCGACATGGTGCTGCAGCTTCATTTACTCGAACGGGAGGTTTTCATCGCGATATGGATCGCTATTTTTGGTACGCTTGCATTATACCTGTTTGGGAAGATTTCACTTCCGCATGATAGTCCCACGCCGTTTATCTCGGTGGGCCGACTGCTGTTGGGTTTGCTCGTCCTGACCTTTACAATTTATTTGATTCCGGGATTATGGGGTGCGCCGTTGAAGGTCATCAGTGCTTTCCCGCCTCCGATGGAATACAGTGAAAGCCCACGCGGATTTGGTGGCGGTGGACGAACGGCGAATTTGCCTGAACTTCCCGAAGGAGCTAAGTTCGGTCCGCATGATATAGTGACGTTTCACGATTATGAAGACGGACTTGCCTATGCAAAAGAGGTCAATAAGCCGATAATGCTCGATTTCACGGGTCATGCCTGCGTGAATTGCCGTAAGATGGAAATCAATGTATGGTCCGATCCTGAAGTGTTGAAGATTCTCCAAAACGATGTTGTTGTTATCTCGCTTTACGTTGATGAACGGATTGATCTTCCCGAAAACGAACAATTCGTTTCAGAATATTCAGGCGAAAAAATTGTGACCGTAGGCGACAAATGGACCGATTTCATGTTGTCGAAATACAAGACCAATGCACAGCCTTTGTATGTGCTGACCGACACCGATGAAAATCAGCTTGGCGAGACGGCAAGCTATACATCGGTCGAGAATTATCTGGCATGGCTAAAGTCTGGAATCGCACAATTTAAATAATGCAATCCCAATCGAAAGATTGGGATTTTTGTTTTAAGCACTTTCGATTGTTTTTTATTTACTTTTATTTCAAAAAAAAAAGTAGGGTGTTTCAATTTTAGGTTGTCTAAGTATTGAAACTAAATTCCAATCGATATGAAAACACTTAAATTACTTTACCTTTTTTTGGCGGTTTCGGCTGCCGCGATTTATTCCTGTTCGGACGACAATCCGATTGAAAATCACGCCAACACGCAATCGAGCATTGCGTTGCGCACTACTTTATCGGAGTATAAAAAAGCGAACGGGATTTTCAGCCAGTCGCCCGCAACCGAACTGCGGTTCGAATTTGTATTTCCGGTAACATTCTCCTACAATACGGGAACTGTAGTAACCGTAACGTCGCTGGACGGACTGCTCGATATATTGTCGAACGAGACCTCGCAGCTTTACTTAAGCGGCATAGAGTTTCCGTTTCAGGTAATCCAGCAAACTGCGACAGGACCGGTAACTTCCACAATTTCAAATGAAGGCGCGTTTTTTGCGTTGTTGGAATCAAGCGGAATCACGACATATAATGATGCGCTTACCAATACGCTGTGTTTTGACATTGTATTTCCGATATCGGTCAATACCGCAACAGGAACTCAGGAAATCACTAATGACGCCGAACTTGCCGCTTATATGGATTCGGCCAACCCGGTTGTGGGACTGCAGATCGTATTTCCGATAGAAGTACTTTATGAAGGGCAAATCGTTACGGTGACCAATATTTTTGATTTTTATGAGATGGTGCAGAACTGCGATGCCTGCATTTGTACTGCCGATTATCAACCGGTTTGTGTTCAAACGGCAAACGGCACATTACAATTTTCGAATGCGTGTTTTGCATTATGTTCGGGTTATACGCAAAATGATTTTGTGTCCTGCTCAACCGATTGCAGCATCAATAACCTCACTGTTGAAGTGGGCGATTGCAACAATGATGCGGCAAACACTTACGAACTGACGGTGAACTTTACCTATACGAACCCGACAAGCACCCAGTTTGAAGTCCGCAATAACAGTAATTTCCTGATCGCAACTTATAACTTGGCCGATCTGCCGGTTACAATCACGCATTATCCTAACTCAGGCGAAGCGGCCGATTTCATTTATGTGAACATAGTGGGCGATCCATCCTGCGTTGCGGTACAGCAGTGGAGTGTTCCATGTTCGGATTCGTGTGAATCGTTATGCCCGACCGATTACAATCCTGTTTGCGTCATGACCGCTACCGGGCCGCAGCAGTTCACCAATGAATGTTTTGCAATCTGTGCCGGGTTTACGGCAGCCGACTTTATAACATGTGGTGTTGCGCCAAATGCATTTGCAGTGAACCTGGGAACTTGTTTTACGATCGATTATCCGGTACAGATTCAGCATCAGGGATCGGTAGTAACGGTTCATGTGAATGGTCAGGTGTTACAATATTACCAGCCGGCAGTTTCAGCGGTACCGGCGTTCGTTTATCCGATCACGACGTCATTCAATGGCGTACCACTCACGATCAACAGCCAGGCAGAGTTTGAAAATGCAATGGCAAACATCTGTAATTAACAGTTTTAAAATAGTAGGTTAGATTCATTTATTGCCACACGTTTTGCGACGTGTGGTAATAATATTTTTAGGAAGTATGGCTTTGGACAAGAACAACGGTTCGCATTTATGTTCGGAAAATATCTATAAATCGATATTTGAATCGCATTTCAAGTCATTGCGTAATTTTCTTGTTTTCAGATATAAGGATATGGAAAGGGCAGAAGATGTCGCACAAAATGCATTCGTGATTTTGTGGGAAAACTGCGGAAAAATCAAACCGGAGCAGGCCAAAAGTTTTTTGTTTACAACCGCAATCCGGCTGTCGCTGAACCTGCTGAAACACGACAAGGTCATAATCAATTTTGTATCGAGGTCGGAAAAGATCGAAACCCACAATGAATCACCTGAATTTTTGATGGTTGAAGATGAGTTTCATAAATCACTGCAGAAGGCAATCAGTGATCTTCCTGAGAAGCAACGCACCGTATTTTTGATGAACCGTATTGAAAATCAAACCTATTCGGAGATTGCGTCATTGCTCGGAATTTCAGTCAAAACCGTTGAAAAGAGGATGCACAATGCATTGATATCATTACGAAAAGTAGTCAAAGCAATTTAGTTTAAATAGCAGGAATGATGAACAAACCAGACCACAATAACGCAAACGAGCGCTTTCTAGCCAATTGGCTGGCCGGGAAAATATCGGACCAGGAGTTGCAACAACGCGTTTCGGAAGAAGATTACCTGGCGTATCAAAAAATAAAAACTTCCCTCGCGACCATGGAATTGCCCGACCCGGATATGGATGCCAATTATACAGATATCCGCAAAAAGATAGCGGAAGGCGCTACCGCGAAAAAGTCCAAAGTCAGAATTTTATTCCCGTATGTCGCAGTCGCTGCATCGTTGCTGGTGCTTTTTGGTTTGTTTCAATTGTTTGCTTTTTCAAATTCGGACGTCACCAAAATCGGTGCCACATCATCATTGGTACTGGCCGATAATTCCGCCGTCACGCTGAATGCGAACTCGAAAATCTCCTATCCGGAATTATTTGAATTCAACCGAAAAGTTAAGCTGGATGGCGAAGCACATTTCAATGTGCGAAAGGGAAGCAAATGCCAGGTGATGACCAAAAATGGCACTGTGACGGTTTTGGGTACCCAGTTCAACGTAATCTCCAAATCCGGTTTTTTTGAAGTCACTTGTTTTGAAGGGCGCGTACTGGTTGAAAGCCGTGGCCAGTCGGAGGTTCTAAATCAGGGCGATGCCATACGATTCAGTAACAACCATGTAGAAAGGTGGAAACAAAGTTCCGGAAAACCTACATGGATCGACGGGGAAACTACATTCAGGAATGCCGCATTCAAAATTGTCGTCGATCAGTTCAAGGATCAGTACAATTATCAAATCAGCTACCCACGGCATTTGGATCCGATAAAGTTTTCGGGCACTTTCCCAAATAAAGATATCGGAACTGCATTGCAATCGATATGTTTGCCTCTTGATCTAAAATATCAGATAAACGGGCGTGAAATCGTCATCTCGGAATGATTAGGTTAGGGTTGCTTATATTAATGTTGATGTGCTCGGCGCTGTTGCGATCGCAGGAACTGCATCACTTTTCGTATGATGCAATCGGTTTGGACAGGTTGCTGGCGAAGGCCGAACGAAAATTTGACGTCCGGTATTCGTATGCCGACAGCCTCGTCGATTCAAAGAAAATAACATTGCTTCCGGCCCGGTATACGCTTGAACGGCTACATGCGATAATCATCGAACAAGCGCAATTGCAGATTGTAAAGATCAGTGATCGATATTACTCGGTTTGTGCTGTGGATGACCAGCCGGCCGTAATCGAGAATCTGGAGGAAATTGTCGTTTCCGGATTTCTGTCGAAAGGGATTTCCAAAAGCAGTCAGAAGATTATTATTTCACCGGAAAAGGTAGCCGAACTTCCCGGTGTTACCGATGCCGATATTTTGCTTTCGCTTCAACAGCTTCCGGGTGTTAAAAGTCCGAATGAAACCGCAACGGGACTGCACGTAAGAGGTGGTACGCCCGACCAGAACCTGATTCTTTGGGATGGCATCCGGATGTATCATCCGGGACATTTGTTCGGGATGATTTCGGGGTTTAATCCCAATATCAAGCAGACTGTTGATTTTTACAACAAGGCTGCCAATCCGAAATTCGGCGAACGCATCTCAAGTGTCATCGACATACAGACAACCGACGAAATTTCTGATGCTGTTAAGGTGGACGCCGGAGTAAACGCAATTGACGCAGATGTCTATTTTCGTGCGCCATTACTCAAAAAGAAACTTGGATTTCAATTCGCGGCGCGTAAGTCGATTACCGAATGGATTCGGACGCCAACATTCAACGCACTTGCCGATAAGGTATTCCAAAATACTGCATTCAAAGATTTTAACGACAACCAATTCGGTTTTCACGACGTTTCAGCAAAACTGAATTTTGCTTCCGCCAAAAGGAATAACTTTTCGGTTACCGGAATTGCAATCGATAATCACCTCGATTTTAATAGTTTGGACGACGATGCGTTACCTAAATCGCCATTGATGGACATCCGGAATTATGGTTCAAGCGTTGAATGGGTCCGATCTTATAATCCCAAATTGTCACATTCGTTATTGGTGCATTATTCATTGTATACGTTTGATTATGCACGGACATTGTATGAACCGAACACGTTCGAATCGTTTACAAAGCGCAATAGAATTGTGGATTCGGGTGCCGAAGTGAATTTCAAATATGCACCTGACATCGATTTGAATATTGATTTTGGTTACCAGTTTTCGGGAAATGATATTTCGCATTCGTTCAAAAGCAGGACTCCCGACCTCGAAATCGAACTCGATCAAAAGCATCTCTACTCGATAACCCATGCGGGGTTTCTTACTGTAAAGTATATTCTGGACAAATGGAA
This sequence comes from Bacteroidota bacterium, assembly GCA_023427845.1. Lineage (GTDB taxonomy): Bacteria > Bacteroidota > Bacteroidia > Flavobacteriales > Flavobacteriaceae > Flavobacterium. The sequence continues at coordinate 8,604 of JAEYZX010000124.1, read as the reverse complement.
TTTCAACGGCGGACTGCGTTATAATTATTATTCGAAGCTTGACGAACAAACTTTCGAACCACGGCTTTTTGTCGAACGGAAATTGGGTGATTTTTCGTGGCAGGCGACTTATGAGCGCAAAAGCCAAATCGCGAGGCAGGTCCGCGAAAGCGTTGCAAATGATTTGAGTTTGGAGAATTATGTCTGGATATTGTCGGACAACGCCGAATATCCGCTGCAGACCGCAGATCAATACAGTACGGGAATTATCTATAAAACGAAACCGTTTCTGATCGACGTCGACTTTTATTATAAAAAACTTAACGGAATCACCTCGATGAGCTTTGGGTTTCTGCACAACTTTGATTCGGCGGTACAAAACGGCGAAGGCTATACGAAAGGCATCGATCTCCTGCTGCAGCGAAGTGCCGCAACGTGGCGCATTTGGGCGACTTATAGCTATCAGGATTCGCAAAACAGATACGAACGATTGAATGATAATCGTTACTTTCCGATCAGCTCCGATTTACGGCACGCGTTTTCATTGTCGTATTATAAAAAATGGGGAGATTTTTCGATTTCGACCGGGTGGTTTTTGCATACAGGGCGGCCGTACAGTGAACTAAATGCCGAAAATGAAATCGCCGAATTTAACCGGAAGCGTTTGCCAACCTATCATCGGCTTAACATCTCAGGCGCCTACCAGTTTCAAAAATCCGATACATGGAATGGCAGAATAGGGTTTGCGATTTATAATGTTTACGACAATCAGACCGTCATCAGCAAAGAATATGAACGCCAGTACGGAACTATCGGCGATTTTGTGAATTCGGGTTATAAGGTCCGGAATTATCGATCTTTGGGAATAACGCCCAACCTTTTTTTCCGGATAAGTTTTTAATTCCCTACGAATTTGTAAGGATATCTTTTACTTGTGTAAAATCTTCCGGAGTATCGGTAACGACCATCAGAACATCACCGGCTTCAATTCGTGTTGAACCACCCGGACGGAGCAATTCGCCGTTTCGATTGATCATTACTATGAAGGCTGCGTTTGGAAAATTCAAGTTGACGATCCTTTTATCGGCAGCGTGATGATGCGGTAAGACCACAAACTCCTCAAGCGACGATTTGGGATGATCCGAAACGAATTCGTCTATTTCGGCAACGGCATCTGTTTTTTCGGAAGAGATGACTTTTAGCCATTTTGCGAATATCGGGATCGTAGTTCCCTGTATGAGAACCGAGGTCACCGATACAAAAAAGACGATATTGAAAATCATATTCGCTTTTTCGATGCCTGCGAGCAGCGGATAGGTTGCAAATACAATCGGAACCGCACCACGCAAGCCTACCCATGAAATGTACAACCTTCTTTTCAGTTTCATTTTAAAGAACATCAGACTGACAAATACGCTCAACGGACGTGCAACGAGAATCAGGAACAGCGATATTATTAATCCGATGCCGATATAAGGGATAATCTCGGAAGGAAAAACAAGTAAACCAAGCGTAAGGAAAAGTACAATTTGCATTAGCCAGGCAAGTCCGTCGTACATTTTCAGGATTGTTTGCTTGTGGATCAGTTGCTGGTTGCCTAAATAAACTGCGCAGATGTAAATGGCGAGAAATCCGTTGCCGCCAATGAAATCGGTTGCCGAAAATGTGGCAAACATCAATGCGATGACCAAAACCGGATATAAACCTTCAAAATCAAGGCTGATATTGTTGATCATGTATTTACTGAGCTTTCCAAATGCGAACCCGGCAATTCCGCCCACGATCATCTGCTGTAAGAACAGGAATACGACCGACAGAAAATCCTGATTTTGATTGACAACCAACGACAGGCACGCTATGGTCAGTACATAGGCCATAGGGTCGTTACTTCCGCTTTCGAGTTCGAGGGTGGGTTTCAGATTTGTGCCTAAGTGAAGATTTTTGGAACGAAGGATCGAGAATACCGCAGCCGCATCGGTCGACGAAACGATCGAGCCCAGCAGCATGCTCTCATAAATTGTAAAGTCGGTAACGTACCACACAAACAATCCAAGCGAAATTGCTGTCAGGAATACACCAAGAGTTGAGAGTACAATACCCTGCCGAAGAATTGGTTTTACCGATTTCCAGTTGGTGTCGAGTCCGCCTGAAAACAGTATAAAATTCAGTGATATTATTCCAACCATCTGCGCGATCTGCGGGCTGTCGAAATGAATCCCTCCAATACCGTTTGAACCCGCGAGCATTCCGATTGCAAGGAAAAGCAAAAGTGTCGGAACACCGAACTTATATGAAGTCTTGCCGACAACGATACTTATGAAAAGTAAAAGCGAGCCGACTAACAGAATGTTTTCCGATGTTAAATTCATTCAATTTATATAACGAACATCAATGGTTCCAAATTTTCGTTGCGTATCGAAAAATAGAAATTTTTGGCTTACGATGAAGTTAAATATTTGTTTAATCGGTATTTTTTGAAAATTATCCGACACGCTTTTCTACATAACTCGAGTTAAGCAGATAAAGCGCGCCCATATATTGAAGTTTGAACGACAGCAGGTCGCCCACCTTGTAATTTTGCGATGACGATGAAATATCGACCACCAGCATGTCGGAGCTCGCATCAACAATCGTAATGTCGGGGTCTTCAGATTCGAGGTACCGTGGCTGCATGTCGAGCAGACCGATATCGAGGATGGCGCGAAGCGATGTACTGCCAAGGTCCTCAGTAGGTGCGGCAAAACTGTTACCTGCTACATTTTCGCCAAGTTCGCCAATCGGCATATCCGGTTTTTCGGTGATTTCAATTATTTCGGCAAATAATTTAAAGACATCATTGTGCATGCCATCGATGGTTTCGCCAGTAAAAAGGTCTTTTCCAAAGTAGAGTGCTTCACCAACCCGAAAATGGTTCACTGCCATTGGCCGCGCATTTTTCAACATAAGCGGAATCGCAACGGATGTACCTCCTGAAACATAGGGAATTGAAATATCGAATCGCGCTTCGATCAGTTGTTTGTACAGGCTGAGCTGGATCAGTTTGTCCTGCGTTGGCATCACGCCGCTCAAACAATTCAGGTTTGTGCCGATTCCGCTCACTTCAATGTTTGGAAGCTCAAGCACCTGACGGTAAAATTCGATCAATTCTTCGCCCATCACACCTTCACGGAGATCACCCATTTCAATCATGATTATGATTTTGTGGATTTTATCCTGTTTCTGTGCTTCGGCCGAAAGCATTTTAATCGTGTAAATTTCGGTGTTGAAACTCACATCGGCATAACGGACAATGCTGGCAATGCTGCGTTTTGCGGGCGGTTTTATGTAAACGGTCTGAACGTGTGGCGCGAGTTTTTTGATGATCCGAAGATTGCTGATCCGTGAATCATGCATTTCGGTAACGCCAAGTGCGATTATTTCTTTCAGATACAGTTTGTTTCCACACAATATTTTGGATACTACGCCCCAGTCGATATTGCGGTCTTTAAAGAGCTGATCGAGAAACTGATAGTTTTCGTGAAGTTTATTCCGGTATAATTTGATGAATGCCATAATTGCCCGCAGGCTGTTTTAGATTTATCGCGTCAGACGCATTTCAAGATACTTGTTTGTAAACCCTAACTTCTCGTATAATTTTAGTGCCGGATTTTCAGGTTCGACGTGAAGCGCCACACTTCCTTTGGTTAACGATAATGCGTGTTCCATCATTTTTTTACCGATGCCCTTACCGCGCTGCTCACAATCCACTGCGATGTAAACCAAAATGTTTTCCGGTATATAGCCCTGCATTCCCGTATTGTTCAAAATTACCGCACCCACGATTGAGCCGTTTTCGATTCCGGCGAAAATATTTCCGCCTTTCGCAGGGTTCATGACATAATCCATGCATTTTTGGATGTCTTCGATTTTATCGCCATATTCTTCCAGATGTTTGACTAAGAATTCGGCAATTTTTCTGTTTGTGTAAACGGGGTGTTCCTGTGTTTCGGCGTTGATTCTAATAAATTCCATTGAAATGTTTTTCTTTCGGCATAGCCAAAGTTGACGTAACCTGACGGTCGCGATTCTATTCTCTCAAAATGATTATTGGCCCCGATTTTGGGCCAGGATGCAGCTATTGATAAACTACGGTTCGGATTTTTATGAGTTGCGGTGATCCACGTAACTCTGTACGTTGGCGACCGTGCAAAGGTAGTAATTTTAGAATAAATGCCGGCAAATGCCCGTAAGTGGTTCTATTTCAGGATATGTCTACTTAAAATCTGATAAACTTCCTTAATATTGTTTCCGCCTTTTCCAAACTGCTTTTTTATAGGTTCGGCTTCGTCCTTGATCCAAATTTTCAATTCGGCATCAAGGTCTAAAATACCTGCGCTTTCCTTTGAAAATTTAATGATGTTGGCGTAGGGTATCGATACATAATCGGTTTTGGTCCCTACCAATGATTTTTCGACCAGGATCAGGCGCTTGTTTGTAAATACAAACATATCCCGTATTAGTTTAAAAGCCTTTTCGATTTGCTCGCCTTCGACAAGTATCGGCTGAAATTCTTTTGCTACCGCTTCAATAGTAACTTCTGAAGCGTTTTCTAAAATCGCATTGAATAATCCCATGGTATTTTAAATTTATTGATTCAAAGTTATTAAATCTTTAAACACGTGATGAACTTATTGATATGCTTTCAGAACACGCTTCGCCTAAAAACCATGAAATGCGAATTAACCGTATCCGTCGTCCAGAGATAGCAAAAAGCATTGTGTCATTTATGGAACAGGATGGGAATTCTTATTTCTAAATGATGGTGCATTGCAGTGCAACGCAAGTGGTTATCTACAAAATCTTGAACCACGAATATGAGCAGCATAACCAAGTTTCTCAAGATTGATATGGTTGATGTGAAGGAATAAAAAAAGCAGGACAATTTTCCTGCTTTTAATTTCTACTGTTTTGTCATTATGTACTCTCCATATGGAACGCGAGGTTCAGTCGGCGAGTTCGCTGATGGTAGAAGCACCATATGCTTATCACTAATCACCGCTTTTATCTTTTCGGGATTTGAACCAATCAAATATCGAATAGTTAACCTTGAGAGTAAATATGTGCGTTCGGGGTCGATGAAGCTCAAAGTAAATCTTCGTTCGTTGGGTCCACAATCATTGCATTTCACAAACAAATTATTTGGATATATTTCTCTTCCAGCCACATTATGCTCCCTACCCACAATTGACAGATTGTCCAACAACGGTAAAGTGTTAACAATCGTATTCCCGCCGACAGAATAACTGTATTCTCCTACCAATAAATCTTCGAATTGATTGTCAAAGGGTACCATCAACTTCTTTTGGAGTGTGAGAATAAAAGTCGTACTACCATTAGTATATTCCCACGTCCCAACAAATTTATTCATGTCTTGGTCCATATCAGAAAAATACAAGTTCGGGGTTGAACTGGATGGTGGATTCAAGCTCGTTAAAAATTGAGCTTTACAAGATGCGAAGGACGCGACGCACAATAATAAAAATATAATATTTTTCATAATTTTAATTTTAAATTTAAGGACACGGAGTTGCAGTGACAGTGTAATTATTTGCTGCTAAGGTAAGTTCTTCCCAGTTATTATCAGCCTTTAAACGATATAAACCAACACCATATTGTGAAAACCTTTCGAGAAAGACTTTGTGTAATGCTCTAGCAGTTGCGTTCAATCCACCAGCTGTTATATAATCGTTTAACATTCTTATCTCATACCGAGGTAACTTTCCTTCGTCATATACATCGTGTCTGAAAGCAATTAATTGCTGTAGATTTTTTATTTTAATTGCATAAGTTCGAAGTTCTCCTTCGACCATTGCTGTCATTGTCACATAAAATAAGCTATGTCCTGCATTATTTGTTCCTGTATAGGTATATACCATATTGTATAGAGCAAGTACGTCCCACGGTGCAAACATCGGTATGTCTGTTTGTTCAATATTATCAAGGTGAATGTGTATTATAGCAAATTGCTCAGGGTCAGGAGGCAATTGCACATGTCGACCTAAAGGACCTTGGAATTTGTACGCAGTTGGACCGTAAACATCTGCATCTCCTATATAGCGAACCGAATAAGCAGTTTCTGCGAAATCACCTATATTACTTTGTATATCCTGTAAAGCTTTAGGAACCGTAACAATGCCATCAGTCAGACTTACGGCTGCGTGCGGATTCGGTTCCGTATAAGTTTTTGCTTTTTTTTTTAGTTCATCACATGGAGTTGGTGGAGGAGGCTCAGAATTCTCGCTTACGGGCGCAGAGATTATGGGAGCTCCATGTCCATCACCATTTCCCGTGCCAGTTGGTGGTGGGTCATTTGTTGGGTCGCCATCATCGTCACCGCCAGTACTACCATTACTGCCTGGGCCTCCGCTTCCGCTTCCGCCCGATGTGGCTCCTCCGCTGGGTCCTGGGCCATTACCTGAGAGACCTGCTCCAACTTCATCTTGAACCCATTGGGTACCGAAAGAGATTTGCAAACCGCATCCAAATATATTTGTTATGTAGCCCGAACATTCTGAATCAGTGCCCGCGTAGGCGCAATATGGATACATAAACATAACTAATATAAATTTACCCAATTCAGGGTCTTTAATTTCTGTTGCGGTGACATCCCTTGTATTCTTTATGCCTGCTAAGTTGATTTGCTCAGCGGCGGCAATTGCGTCTTTCTCTGTATTATAAGTTATAATGTCGCCAATTTTTCCATCTACTTGCTCCTCATACAGAACAAAGTTCTCAAGTTTATTATCTGTCCTTTCATCCGTCTCTACCTTCATTACATAATAAGTCTTGTTATCGATTGAAACAACATTAACAGGTACATCAATTATAGTAAACCGCAACTGTTCCTCAAGGGCTGACCTTGACATTTCATCAGACGACGCAAAACCTTTCTTCCTTGGAATTCTCTTGGCGGCAGTCACGAACTTTTGGGACTTCAATAATTCATCAAGAGATTTTTGCACAATTTTCACCTCATTCTCATGAGCGTGGTGGTGAATGATATCCTCCTCAAATGCGCAGGAGGCAATAACGATTGCCAGCAACAGCAGGAGCAACCTCATCAAATGTTTGTTTGTCATAATGTAATTGGTTTTAAAATTAACATAGTAGGTGCAATTCCGCAACGTGTTTTAAATAGAACACGCATTCTTTAAAGTTTTTCCATAGGCTTTCTTTTAATAAGATATGTCTCAAATGCAATAGGTTGGATTTTAAATCTGTATCACCCAATTTCGGTAAATTTCAAATATCCCCATTTCTAGGGAGTCGATTGATCGTGTAAAATAATTTGAATTACGCGCCGATTTTTTATTTAATTTTATTCAATAAAGTATACGCCATGTTAGTTAAAGTATTTGGAAGCGCCGTTTTTGGCGTTGAAGCCACGACAATCACCGTAGAAGTGAACATTGATAAAGGAATTGGTTACCACCTCGTCGGTCTGCCCGACAATGCCATCAAGGAAAGCAGTTTCAGGATTGCGGCGGCATTAAAGAATAACGGGCTTTCTCTGCCCGGGAAAAAAATCACAATCAATATGGCTCCGGCCGATTTACGTAAGGAAGGCTCTGCTTACGACCTGACGCTCGCTATCGGAATCCTTATCGCATCGGGCCAACTTCTTACCGATGATGCCGAGCGATATATTATTATGGGAGAACTCTCGCTCGACGGCAGCCTACAACCGATACGCGGCGCTCTTCCGATTGCTATTAAAGCAAAAGAGGAAGGCTTCAAGGGATTTTTTCTTCCAAAGCAAAATGTAAAGGAAGCGGCGATTGTTTCAGGACTTGATGTGTATGGCGTTGAAAACCTGCAGCAGGTGATCGATTTTTTTGAAGGACAGCCATTAGAACCAACCATCATAGATACCCGCGACGAATTCTACAAAACACTTGATTTTCCCGAGCATGATTTCAGCGATGTCAAAGGACAGGAAAGCATCAAGCGCTGCATGGAGATTGCCGCTGCCGGTGGGCATAATATCATCCTGATCGGTCCGCCAGGCTCTGGAAAAACTATGCTCGCCAAAAGGCTTCCAAGCATTTTGCCGCCGATGACCTTGCGCGAGGCACTCGAAACGACCAAAATTCATAGTGTCGTGGGCAAACTGAAAGACATAGGATTGATGAGCCAAAGGCCATTCAGGAGTCCGCATCACACGATTTCAAATGTAGCGCTGGTCGGTGGCGGCAGTTATCCTCAACCGGGTGAAATTTCGATGGCGCACAACGGCGTGTTGTTTTTGGACGAACTGCCCGAGTTCAAGCGCGAAGTCCTTGAAGTGATGCGGCAGCCGCTTGAAGACCGCGAGGTCACGATATCGCGCGCGAAATTCACGGTTACGTATCCGTCGTCATTCATGTTGGTTGCAAGCATGAATCCGAGCCCCGGCGGTTATTTCAATGATCCCGACGCACCGGTAGCATCTTCACCTCAGGAAATGCAGCGGTATCTGAGTAAAATTTCAGGACCGCTGTTGGACCGTATCGACATACATATTGAAGTCACGCCCGTGCCGTTTGAAAAATTGTCGGACGAACGCAAATCGGAAAGCAGTATTGAAATCCGCGCTCGTGTCACGAA
>JAEYZX010000094.1 GCA_023427845.1 Bacteroidota bacterium | reverse complement strand
ATTTCGTTCCTCGTCATAGCTGCGAACTTCTTTTTTACCAAAAGCAGTTTGAAGTCGCTCCTGTGCAGCGATTTGCACTTTGATGGCTTCGTGGGCGAATTTGATCGCTTCAACCATTTCCTTTTCTGAAATTTCTTTCATCTCGCCTTCAACCATTGCGATGGAATCTTTAGAAGCCCCGATCATCATGTCGATGTCGGACTCCGCAAGTTGCGATCGGCTTGGATTGATGATGAATTTTCCGTCGATACGTGCAACACGTACTTCAGAAATAAGCGTTGAAAACGGCAAATCGGAAACAGCAAGAGCTGCCGAAGCCGCCAAACCCGCAAGTGAATCCGGCATGACATCGCCATCATGCGACATCAATTGGATCATTAACTGGGTTTCTGCGTGGTAATCATCCGGGAATAATGGACGAAGAACGCGGTCAACCAAACGCATCGTCAGGATTTCGCTATCACTCGGACGTGCTTCTCTTTTGAAGAAACCACCCGGGAAGCGTCCTGCCGCGGCGAATTTTTCACGGTAATCTACCGTAAGAGGTAAAAAGTCAACACCCGGGCTGGCTTTACGGGCTGAAACAACGGTTGCAAGCAACATTGTATCTCCCATTCGTACTACAACCGAGCCGTCTGCCTGTTTGGCCAACTTTCCGGTCTCGATAGAGATGGTCCTGCCATCTCCTAAATCGATAATTTCTTTTGTAACTTCTGGAATCATAAATCCTTTAATCTTGATTAAACAATGGGTTTTAGTTGTGTTGTAGTTGTTGTTGTGTAGTTATCTAAAACCCAATGAAAAACCAAACTTTTTTAGCCCAACCCTAATGGGAACCTGTATTTTGTACCCCTATGGGCTTAGGGGCCTAAAACAAAAAGAGGCGCGCAGGCACCTCTTTAGTAATTGATTATTTTCTGATATTCAATTCCTTGATGATTTCACGATATCTGTTGATGTCTTTCTTCTTAAGGTAATCAAGAAGGCTCCTTCTTTTACCAACCAACAATACCAATGATCGCTCTGTGTTGAAATCGTGACGATTTTTTTTCAGGTGCTCAGTAAGGTGTGATATTCTGTGTGTGAACAATGCGATCTGACCTTCAGCAGATCCTGTGTTTTTAGCAGATCCGCCGTGTTTAGCGAAAATCTCTTCTTTAACTTCTTTAGTTAAGTACATGCCAATATTTATTTAAATGATTTTTATGTAGTACCCATCTTTTGGATACGGCTGCAAAGGTAGAATTAATTTTCAAAAGTGCAAGTGCTTTTTTTGGCCGCATTTAGAACAATTTCGCAACTTCGGCATTGACCGATTCAAGGAAGCGTTCGTCGGTTTCGGTAAAAGGATCCAGCACATTCGAATCGATGTCAATTTGTCCGATGTTTTCACCATTTACAAATAGCGGTACGACAATTTCCGATTTTACAGTCATGCTGCACGCAATGTAATTGTCCTGCGCAGCGACATCGGGCACCACAAAATTTTGATTCGAAACCGCAACCTGCCCGCAAATCCCTTTTCCAAATGGAATAACGGTGTGGTCTGTAGGTTCACCCGCATAAGGCCCGAGTAACAACTCTTCCTTGTCGCCATTTCGGAAATAGAATCCAACCCAGTCGTAATAATCTATGTTGTCTTTGAGCAGGTGGCAAATTTGCAATAATTTATCTTCCCGCAACACTTTGGCGTGACGTACAATATCTTGGACTTTGGACAGAAGCTCTTCAAAGGTCATGTTGTGTGATTTATTACAAAAGTATAAATTGCCCATGCGTATTTTTATATAAATTTGTTAAAAAAGCATTGCAGACTTATTTCCGTCAATACCGGCCATTCTTTATTTTCCTGCTTAAATTTTTTGCGACCTATATTATATTGACTATAATATATCGCTCTTATTTGGGTTCGTTTGATACTGTCAATTTCGAGGTTGACGGAATGACACAGCTGGTAGCAAACCACTCCGATTGGTTCCTCGATTTCTTTTATAACGCAGATACGGTTCCGCATGAATCGCAGGCTTCGATCAAATTAAGCCTCGACGGAAACTATCTTGCCCGTATAGTCGAGGGATGCAATGCGATTAGCGTCATGATCCTATTTGTGGCTTTCGTAGTCGCCTTCAAAGGCACATTAAAACATACGCTTTTGTTTATAGTGGCCGGAATCGCAATCATTCATGTTCTCAATATCACTAGAATAGGGTTGCTTACAATGGCACTGCTGCATTATCCGCAGCATGAACATTTGCTGCACGGCGTGGTATTTCCGCTGTTTATATATGGTGTTGTGTTTGTTTTATGGATTTTTTGGGTTAACAAATACTCGGCTTATGCTTATAAAACTTCGTAAAAATCTGTGGAGGATTATGCTATGCCTGCTGTTCGTATTCGCGCTTGCCTGCATTCGCGGATTTGAAGGACACCTGTTTTATGATCCGTTCTCGGTTTATTTTGAAAATGAATATTTGAACCTCCCATTCCCCGATTTTGATTTTATCCGACTCACCGGAAGCATGAGTTTTCGTTATTTTTTGAACATGGTGGTATCGCTCGCAATTATCCAGACGTTGTTCAACGACCGGAACCTGACACGATTCAGTGCGATTCTATATGTTGTTTTCTTTGTGTTGCTGATGGCCGCATTTATTGTGATAATTACAATGTTCAGTCATGAGGAAAACTTCATTCTGTTCTATATCAGGCGTTTTTTGATTCAGCCGCTTTTCCTGCTATTGTTTGTGCCGGCGTTTTACTACCAGTCGCGGATAACAAAAAAATAACAAAACACAGTCATTCCCCGTTATTATTTTTGGTAATTTTGCAACATGGATTTAAAAAAGTGCACGAGCTTGTTTGTAGCATTCCTTTTGTTGGTTTCCAACATCGGACTTGCCTTCAATGTGCACTATTGCGAAGGTGAGATTGCCTCAGTTTCGTCGGTCTATAATGTTAATGAAGTCTGCGAAATGCTTCCTGCGCCAACTGAAAAAGCATGTTGTGCCGAAGCTAAAAAAGACCACGAATCGTGCTGTGATGACAAAACCGTAGATCTTCAGGACAAGTCGGATGATAAAATCGTCAAGACTTTTTCATTCAGCGCCATTGCCATTTTACCAGTAATTGACTGTAATCCGGTTCATATTTCGGAAGAAGTCCCGGTAGTTCAGGAATCCAATTCGACTTATTATTGCGATGCTCATGCGCCGCCACTGTTCAAACTGTACAGCCAATATATTTTCTACGCCTGATTTACTGTTGTAGCTCCGCACTGCGGAAATCTTTTCTATAACATTAAATCAAAATCATGCAAAAGCACATATTATTAGTATTGGTGCTGCTTGGCACCTTATCTGTTAATGCCCAGGACACCTTACAGGCCGTGACCATAACCACAAAACAGCGTTCGATCAAGAAATCATTGCGCGTTACGGCGAATACGACAGTAATGACGAGCAAAGAACTTTTGAAAGCGGCATGTTGTAATCTCGCCGAAAGTTTTGAAACCAATCCGTCAATCGATGTTAATTTTTCAGATGCGCTGACGGGCACGAAGCAAATCAGGATGCTCGGATTAACCAGTCCGTATCTGATGATCACCGAGGAAAATATCCCCTCGGTGCGCGGTGCTTCGCAGGCATACGGACTTTCATTTACGCCCGGAACATGGGTCGAAAGCATTCAAATTACCAAGGGCGCAGGGTCGGTCGTGAATGGCTATGAAAGCATATCGGGACAGATCAATACCGAACTGATTAAGCCGGTGGGCGACATCCCGTTTTTTCTTAACCTTTACGGATCGACAGATTCGCGTTTCGAGGCCAACATACACACAAATCGAAAGCTGTCCGATAAATGGAGCAGCAGCCTTTTTCTCCATACCAATACGCGGATAGCCAAGAACGACATGAACGACGATGGTTTTATCGACAATCCACTTGGCAAGCAATTCAATGTGTTGAACCGATGGCAATATACCAACGCCGAAAAAGGGTGGGTGAGTTTTATCAATCTTCGATACATGAACGACGAAAAGCAGACCGGTGAAACTGATTTTGATCCGGATCGCGACAGGCTGACCACAAATTCCTGGGGTTCCGAAATCAATACCGAGCGATTTGATGTTTCAACAAAGTTGGGATATGTATTTCCGGGTATGCCGTATCAGAGCATCGGATTCCAGAATGCATTCAACGTGCATGACCAGCAATCGTACTTCGGACTCAATCAGTACAACATCCGTCAAAACAGTTTTTATTCCAATTTGATTTTCAACTCGATCATCAGTAACACGATGAACAAGTTTGCGGCGGGGCTGAATTTCAATTATGACGGGTATGATGAATTCGTTTCTGTCCCAGACCTTGCAAAAGATTTCAGCAGGATCGATAATTCGATTGGGGCGTTTTTTGAATACACCTACGACAATGCCGATAATTTCAGTGTCGTTGCAGGGGCGCGTGTCGATAATCATAATAGATTGGGTGCATTTTTTACTCCGAGATTGCATTTGCGATACAATCCGTGGGAAAGGGGCGTACTTCGTGCATCGGCTGGACGCGGAAAACGATCTGCGAATGTATTTGCCGAGAACCAGCAACTCTTCGGAAGCTCACGGTCGTTCAACATCCTGAATTCAGATGGCAATATTTACGGACTTGATGCCGAAATCGCCTGGAATTACGGTATCAGCTTTTTGCAGAACTTTTACCTTTTCGGGAAAAGTGCCGACGCCGGATTTGATTTCTATCGCACCGATTTTCAAAATCAGGCCGTAATCGATTTGTATTCGGCTCCACAGCAAGCGCTGATTTACAATGGCGAATCGTATGCCAACAGTTTACAGGTCGAGTTCAATTACGAACCCGTGACGCATTTGCACCTTCGTACAGCATATAAGTTTTACGACATCAATACCGATTATTTCACCGGAACCGCAGAGCGTCCACTTCAGGCAAAGCATCGCTTTTTTGCCAATTTAGCCTATGAAACGCATATAGGCGAAAAGGGAAAACAATGGAAATTCGACTTTACATACAATTGGCTCGGAAAGCAGCGGCTTCCCAGTACGTGGGCCAATCCTGCCGATGACCGGTTTTCAAAATACTCCCCGTCTTTCTCTTTGATGAATGCGCAGGTAACACGCACGTTGTCTTCTACGTTTGAAATTTATTTGGGCGGTGAAAACATCGGTGATTATTCGCAAGACAAAGCGATATTGGGAAGCGGTGATCCTTTCGGCCCGACTTTTGACACATCGATTGTGTACGCACCTGTTTTCGGACAGATGTTTTATGCAGGGCTGCGGTTTAAGATTAAGTAAGATTGCAAAAGCAATAACAATCAATATCAATTTAAACAGAAAATGAGAAATATAGTAATCCTGATCATGTTCGTGCTGGTGGGGTTTTCTGCCACGGCACAGGAAAAGAGTAAAAATGCTAGATATGAAGTTGAGGTAAATGGGAATTGCGAAATGTGCAAAAAGCGGATCGAAAAAGCGGCTTTTTCGGTTTCCGGCGTGAAGTCGGCGCTTTGGCATATCGACGACCAAATGCTGCATCTGATTTTAAATGAACAAAAAACCTCGATCGAAGAAGTCGAGAAAGCTGTGGCGGATGCAGGTCATGATACACAGAACGTGAAAGCCACCGACGAAGACTATTCCGGTTTGCATCATTGTTGTATGTATGAACGAAAATGATTGAAGATTTTACGTTCCCGGCGCTCACTTGAAAGCAGTGCCGATTTCATTCCGTTAATTAATCTTTAAAGTATTTCAATATATTGCGGGTACGCTAAATTATACTTACTTTCACGCTCGAAAAATTTTTGCATAACATACACCGAAAATGAGCGATTTTGACTGGAAGAATTTAATAGATCCGTTGTTCTATATCCACTTTGATATCAACGGAGTCAAAATGGGACTTTACATCGTTCTTTTCATTGTATTTGCAGAAACAGGCCTGTTCGCAGGATTTTTCCTTCCCGGCGACAGCCTCCTTTTTCTTGCAGGAATCTATAATCGCGAACTGATTGAGAATGTCTTCTTAATCAATAGTGATTTGATGAATGTTACCTTACTTGCCACGCTGGTTGCGATTGCGGGGATTTTCGGAAATATGGTCGGATATTGGTTTGGCTCGAAAAGCGGCTATTATCTTTATAATAAGAAAGACAGTTTCTGGTTCAAAAAGAAATACCTGATCCAAAGCAAGGAGTTTTTTGAAACCCATGGCGGAAGAGCAATCATATTTGCTCGGTTCCTTCCCATTTTCAGGACATTTGCACCGATAGTCGCGGGGATTGTCAGCATGGAAAAAAAGAAGTTCATGTTCTATAACATCTTAAGTTCGATAGTGTGGTCGTTCAGTTTAATTTTCGCGGGCCACTATTTATATGGTTTCCTTTTGGAACGGTACAACATCGATCTGAAAGAACATATTGAAGTTATAGTTATTGGGCTTGTCGTCATCACGATACTTCCGGTGATCATGAAATTCAGCAAGAAACTTAAGGTTGAGCCTGAAGAAATGAATAAAGAATAAATTGAAACCCGGACAATGTTCGGGTTTTTTTATGGAATATCAATAACTGACGTCTCCGAAATAATCTCACCTGTAGAGGAAATACCTTCAAGGATTATGGTCACTTTTTGCTGATAAAGATTCGGAATCGAAAATGTAAATTTTCCGTCTGAGTCTGTATTTACATTTGGAATCCAATGAATTGTCCCGTATTTTTTAAAACCGACCTCCTGCATAATGGAATTGTTCAAAAAAAAACTGCACGGATAAATTTCCGTGCAGTTTAAAAGTAAAATGGTCAAACGATTTACATCATTCCAGGCATTCCACCGCCCATTGGCGGCATTCCGCCTCCGGCATTTTCTTCCTTGATATCGACAAGCGCACATTCGGTTGTAAGGATCATTCCGGCAACCGAAGCAGCATTTTCAAGTGCTACACGCGTCACTTTTTTAGGATCGATGATTCCGGCGGCAAGCATATCGACATATTCGTCGGTTTTTGCATTGTATCCGAAATCTCCGGTTCCTTCAGCTACTTTTGCTACAACTACCGATCCTTCAAGTCCGGCGTTTTCGACAATCGTACGAAGCGGCGATTCAACAGCGCGCGATACGATCTGGATTCCGGTAGCTTCGTCTGCGTTTTCCGACTTAAGGTTTTGCAGTGTATTTTTAGCACGCAATAACGCAACACCACCACCGGCAACGATTCCTTCTTCAACAGCCGCACGGGTTGCGTGAAGCGCATCGTCTACGCGGTCTTTTTTCTCTTTCATTTCAACTTCCGAAGCAGCACCCACATATAAAACTGCAACACCTCCGGCAAGTTTAGCCAAACGCTCCTGCAGTTTCTCGCGATCGTAATCGGATGTGGTAGTTTCCATCTGCGCCTTAATTTGGTTCACGCGGTTCTGGATCATATCGCTTTCACCCGCTCCGCTCACCATCGTCGTATTGTCTTTATCGATCGAGACACGTTTCGCGGTACCAAGCATTTCCAAAGTAGCGTTCTCTAGGGTATAACCTCTTTCTTCAGAAATCACTGTTCCTCCCGTAAGGATTGCAATGTCTTCAAGCAATGCTTTTCTTCTGTCGCCAAAGCCCGGAGCTTTCACGGCGGCAATTTTCAACGCACCACGCAATTTGTTTACCACCAATGTCGACAATGCTTCACCGTCAACATCTTCAGCAATGATCAATAATGGTTTTCCTGATTGTGCAACCGGCTCCAAAACAGGAAGCAATTCTTTTAGTGAAGAAACTTTTTTGTCATACAAAAGGATGTACGGATTCTCCAATTCGGCTTCCATTTTTTCAGGATTGGTCACGAAATAGGGAGAAAGGTAGCCACGGTCAAATTGCATACCTTCAACCACGTCAACGTACGTATCGGTACCTTTTGCTTCCTCAACAGTGATGACACCTTCGGTACCGACTTTTGCGAAAGCATCAGCGATCAGTTCGCCGATAATTTCGTCGTTATTTGCCGAAATAGCAGCAATTTGTTTGATTTTATCCGAGTCGGAACCTACAACTTTTGCCTGTGAAGCCAAATCGGAAACGATTGATTCAACCGCTTTGTCGATACCGCGTTTCAGATCCATTGGATTCGCGCCTGCTGCAACGTTTTTAAGTCCTTCTTTTACGATAGCCTGTGCAAGTACGGTTGCGGTTGTTGTTCCGTCACCTGCCAAATCGTTGGTTTTGGAAGCAACTTCCTTAACCATTTGCGCGCCCATGTTTTCCAGGGCGTCTTTCAATTCAATTTCTTTAGCAACGGTTACGCCGTCTTTTGTGACAGTTGGTCCGCCGAACGATTTTCCGATTATTACGTTACGGCCTTTCGGTCCAAGTGTAACTTTTACGGCATTCGCCAACGCGTCAACTCCGCGTTTCAAGCCGTCGCGGGCTTCAATATCAAATTTTATGTCTTTGGCCATTTTGATTTTTTTTTTTTGCTGTAGGCTTTAGGCTTAACGCTTTAGCTTACTGCGGGGTTAATTTTCTTTTAAATTAAATTTTGGTTTTTTATAAAACTTCATCTTTTGGAAAACGTGGGTTAACTGATAGTTCTAGAGTCGGCGAATGACTAAGTTCTTAATCATATTTTCCGAAACCCTACGTTTTCTTGTATGAAGCATACAGATTACAGCTTCTGCTTATAGCTTTGAAAATCTAGATTATCGCCAGAATATCATCCTCACGCATAATCAGGTAATCCTTTCCTTCAAATTTTAAATCGGTCCCGGCATATTTGCCATAAAGCACGGTATCGCCAGCCTTAACTGTCATTTCATGGTCTTTCGACCCTTTACCAACTGCTACGACTGTTCCTTTTTGTGGTTTTTCCTTGGCGGTGTCAGGAATGAAAATTCCGGATGCTGTCTGAGTTTCGGCAGCTACCGGTTCTATAAGAACACGGTCCGAAAGTGGTTTGATGTTTAAAGCCATAATTATATTATTTGATGTTATTGATTTTACTGCTCCCCGATTTTCACAAACTATGCCATCGCGGAAAAACTGACATTTTTACCTAAAAAAAATGCCAGCATTGACAAGCTGGCATTTTGATGATATCGTGATTGTTATTGGGCCGGTGTGGTTTCGGTCGGCGCAATTTGCTGTGTTGCATCGTCTGTGGCAGGCGCGGCCGGAGTTACCGGAGTTGCTGCGGCCGGAGTTACCGGTTGTGCGGTTTCGGTTCCGATGATTTTTGAATCGTTATCGCCCAGGGCACCATTAAAACTCAGGCTCGACAATAAAATAAGTACAATCAGAATTGTTCCTAACGTCCATGTACTTTTATCAAGGAAATCAGTTGTTTTCTGGACACCGCCCATCATTTGCGATCCTCCTAATGTTGACGACAAGCCGCCGCCCTTTGGATTTTGTACCATAATTACTACGATAAGCAAAAAGCAAACGATTGTGATTAAAACTAAAAAGATTGTAAATGTGTCCATTAGTGCGTATTGTTATTTTGTTGTAAATTTTTTATATCCAAAATTCGGTCTGCAAAGAAACTACTTTTTTCCGGATATTTCAAAATTAAAATTTCATATGCCTGAATTGCTTTTTGATACTTTTTTTGTTCGAGATAGACCCTTGCAAGTGTTTCCGTCATCAGGTAGGTATTGTCGGGCTGACTCGGTTCAACAATGATTGAGGCAACAGTATCTTTTCTCACCGGCGGTATCTTCGGATTGGCCTCGATGAATTTATCAATGATTTCAATTTTCTTTTGGATCGGATCAATTTGAGGTTTTTCTTCGATAACTTCTTCTGCAACTTCATCGCGAACCACAGGCTGGATTCGGGCGAGCTGCAGCCATTCCTGGAACGAATGTTTTTCATCTCGCGAAAATTCGAGTGGCTTGCCCAATTCCAGTTTTTCGGCAGGCGTTTCCTTGGGTTTGAAAACAGGAACAAAATCTTCTTCGCTCGCAACGGCATCGGCTTCAATATCTATTCCGGCTTTATTCAACGATTCCATCATCGCATTTGCGGCCGGATCAAGCTCCGGTTTTTTTGGAACGACCGTCACATATTCGATTCCCGTCACCACAATATCATTCAGCTCCTGCAACTTTTGTTCGTACAGGCCTTTTTGGATAGCAGTAAAAGTGTCGGAAGTAATGAAATCAAACAACACACTTCTGTCGGTCGTGTGCGCTGCTGTAACTTTCAGCGCATTGTTGTATTTGAAGCTGTCTTCGTTATACAAACCTTTCAGATGCAGTGCCCGCGCACTTTGAAAGTACGGGAACTCAGCCACTATCTTTTCCAAAGTAGCGGTTTGCCGACTGTTTATCGAATCCGGTTTGTTGAGCAGAAAAGTATATTCGGTTACGTTCACGGTTTTTATTTTACCATTTTGCGAGCGACTCATTAAAGATGTCCTGCGTAATGCGCATAAAAATTTCTTCGAGCGCAGTAGCCAGTAACGGACCTATTAATTGGGCACTTCCATCGTAATCGTAAAAATGCGAAAATGTTTTCTCAAAATCATCATCGGGCTTGTTTTTATTCGTGAATCGCACAAGTATGCGCACGGTTAGCCTGTTCTGAGCAGCCCGGATATCGGCAGTTGCGGTCATCGGCGAAATCCGGAAATCGGTGATCTCGCCTTCGTAAACCAAATCGCCATTGGCACTCACCAGATTCAGATTGGTTTGGTTCTGGATTAAATCCTGGAGTTCGAGCGTGAACGTACGGTCAATCCCGGGTTCGACAAGCTCGGCCGTGTTCTGGAAATAATTTACCTGAAAAGTGTTGGCATCTATCTTTCCTGTGTCCGTGAAATTATATACCGAACAACTATTGAAGCAGGCTAGCAATAGCACTGCCGCCAGTATCGTTTTAATTTTTGTCATTACAAATCGAATTGTTTGATTTTCCGGTACAATGTCCGTTCCGAAATTCCGAGTTCTTCGGCGGCGGCCTTTCTTTTTCCTTTGTTTTTTTCGAGCGACTTCTTGATCATCTCGATCTCTTTTTGTTCCAATCGAAGCGTTTCTTCTTCCTCGACAGTTTCGGCATCAAGGTAATTGTCGTCGTTATCATTATGAAAATGCTCGCGTTCCTGCTGCTTTGGCGGCATCATCGCAAATTGATGCTGTTCTTCAAATTCAATTTCGCTTTCCGATTGCTGGCCATAAATTTTCTGGATCAGATGCTGACTCGTCTCAGGGGCTTTCGCAGCTCCATTCTTGATCAGTTCCAATGTCAGTTTTTTCAAATCGGTCAAATCGCTTTTCATGTCGAACAACACCTTATATAAGATCTCGCGTTCGTTGGTGAAATCGCTTTCGGCTTTTTTGTCTTTGATAACCGAGGGCAGGTTCGATCCTTCCAATGGCAGGTACGATTGCAAGGTTACAGCCGATATGTCGCGCGAAGTTTCCAAAACCGATAGTTGTTCGGCTATGTTCCGCAGTTGGCGAACATTCCCGCTCCATCTGAATTTCAGCAGCATTTCTACTGCACTGTCCTGCAGTTTTATTGGCGGCATTTTGTATTTGTGCGCGAAGTCGGATGCAAACTTTCGGAACAATAAATGAATATCGTCTTTTCGTTCGCGAAGCGGTGGCAGATGAATATCGACCGTACTGAGCCTATAGTACAAGTCCTCCCTGAATTTTCCTTTTTCGATCGCCTCGAACATGTTCACGTTTGTAGCGGCAACAATCCGGACATCGGTTTTCTGGACCTGGCTTGAACCGACCTTTATAA
>JAEYZX010000079.1 GCA_023427845.1 Bacteroidota bacterium | reverse complement strand
TAAGACCTCCAAGGTTTAGTATTAAAAATCATTAAAACGCCCGGCAGAAATCACGTCTGAATTGTTAAACGACGACGTTATAAAAGTATTGATACGTCCCGGAGCAGAAGTGTTAAGTTTAAGCGAATTTGCCGACGACCTCCAAGGTCTTAAGACCTCCAAGGTTTAGTATTAAAAATCATTAAAAGGCGCGGCAGAAATTACGTTTGAATTGTTAAACGACGACATAATAAAAGTATGGATACGTCCCCGAGCAGAAGTGTTAAGTTTAAGCGAATTTGCCGACAACCTCCAAGGTCTTAAGACCTCCAAGGTTTAGTATTAAAAATTATTAAAAGGCGCGGCAGAAATCACGTCTGAATTGTTAAAAGTCGATGATACAAAGGATGATACGCGTGCGATAGAAATGGGAACAATCTGTGCGCCAAACCGGGAAATACGAAGCAGAGCAGCAATCGCTGTGCAGATTTACTCAACGATACTTACCCTCTATACCTAGCTGTACCCTATTACCTATCCCTTTTCCCTTTTCCCTTTTCCCTATTCCCTATTCCCTACACCAAACCTAGCCCTGATGGAAGCGGCAGCCTTTTGATCCGCTTCTTTAGCGGGCAAAAGCTATAGCGTACAGCAGGAAACAGCTCCAAAAAATCAATATTGTTGCGTCGACAACATAATCAGCGTACAGGCGACTTCTATTTCAATGTTGTTGAGTTTGAGCAACTGATACAGCTCTGGATTTTCGGTCCCGGGGTTGAAGATCACGCGCTTGGGCTGCAGACTGATGATGTAGTTGTAGTAGTCGCGCTGACGTTGGGGATTAAGGTAAAGCGTAACCGTATCGACATTCGTAAACGGGACTTGCTTGGTTTGTATCGTGACGCCGGCGACTTCCTCCTGCTTCAAACCTACCGCAACAACAGGATGCTCTCGTCGCACCAGGCTTTGAATCGCCATATACGAATATCGCGACGGATTTGCAGACGCGCCAAGCACAAGCGTTTTTTTCGTTTTCATAGCTTATTTTATTGAAATCAATTGTTATTAAAAATACTATCTTTAAGGCTAAACAATCTTAAAATGGATATAAATTTAGCTTCGCACTAACTATTTGCTGATGTTTATTTTACACAATCGCCGCCCACCAAATCTAACTTTACAATAAAAAACATGGAGATTTTCATTTACCTTTTTGCCGCGCTTTTTTCAGTTTTAAACCCAATTGGAACCGTCCCGATTTTTGTCGGGCTGACACATGACGACGACAAACAGGAACGATCGCGCATTTCGCTTTGGACTGCGATCGACGTTTTCCTTATCCTGATCATCACTTATTTCGTTGGGCAATACGTATTGACGTTTTTTGGGATCAGCATAGACGCGCTGCGTATTGCAGGGGGGTTGATAATTGTGAGTTCGGGGTTTTCACTGCTGTCGGGCAAATTCAGCAAGCGCCGCGGAATTAATAAAAAAGTCGAACACGAGGTCCAGAACCGAAACGACATCGCACTTACGCCACTTGCGATTCCGATGCTCGCAGGCCCGGGTTCAATGTCGCTCTTGATCGCATTCTTTCAGGAACAGAATGGTTTTACCGCCCACCTGTTCTCGTCACTTGCCATCCTCGCGGTTTCGCTATCGATTTTCCTGATCTTGCGCAGCGCGCATTACCTTGTCAAAATTCTAGGCGCCGCGGGAATTGTCGCAATTTCGCGGATAGTGGGGTTCATCGTGATTGCAATCGGTATTCAGTATATCGTAAGCGCCGTGGTAAGCATTTTGCACGAAAGCGTTCTATAATTAAAAAATGAAATGTAACAATTGACAATTCTGCGTTAAGAATTATTAATTGTTACATTGCTACATCGGTACATTGCTACATTAAACTTTTGGCAAAAACACCTCGGCCATCATGCATCTCGCACTTCCGCCTCCACACGCCTCGATGATGTCGAGATTCGCGGATATGATTTCGCAATGGTATTCGAGTTTTTCGATTTGCTGCGGTTTGAGTGATTTATAGGCCGCGGCACTCATTACGACGAATCGTTTATCATCCTTACCACGCACTTCAAGCATGTTGCCGGCAAAATTGTTGACCTGGTCTTCCGTAATAAGGATTACTTCCTTCCCGTCTTGTTTCAAACTGTCAAGAACCATTTTGCGTTCCTTTTTATCGTCGATGCAGTCGGCGCAGATCACTGCAAAAGCTTCGCCAATGCACATCATTACATTGGTATGGTAAATCAGTTTGCGCTCGCCGTTCACATTGTGGAACGCTTCAAATATTACGGGAGCCAAATCAAAATCCTCACAGAATTCAATGAAAAGCTCCTCATCGGCACGTGGCGATAGCGCACAATACGCCTTCCCGTTCGGGCGGTCCAGAATCACGCTTCCGGTACCTTCAAGGAAAAAACCGTCCTTTTCCGCTTCGGTGTAATCAATGATGTTGTCGATGCGAAAACCTTCGTCCTCAATCATGTCGAGCAGGTCTTCACGGCGTTCCAATCGGCGATTCTCAGCAAACATCGGATAGAGCGCCACATCGCCGTTCTCGTGGAAAGAAATCCAGTTGTTCGGAAAAATCGAATCGGGCGTATCGGGATCGATGGTGTCGTTTACGACGATTATATTGACACCTGCCGCGCGCAGCTTTTCGACAAACGCATCAAATTCGGCTTGCGCCTTCGCATTGACCTCAGGAATCACAAGGTTGTCAAGAACGCGTTGGTAATAATTATTCACAGCAGTCTGTTCGTTTAATCGGAATGCCGCGGGGCGGATCATCAGGAAAGTATCGGTAGTTTGTCTCATTATATTTTTGAATTATTTTTTTGGCGTTTCCCTTCGGGTCGGGTCATCGGCTGCACGCGGTGCCTGCCTCTACCCCTAACGCGGCCATCTGCAGAAAATGGAACACTGTTATCTTGCGAGTTCAAATAAACACAATGTTAGTCCCTTATCAACGGAAGTGTCGAACATCTAAGCAGGCCTTCCTGTTTTGCAATCTCTGCATACGGGACTTCCTCTACGGTGAACCCGTGTGCGCGAAGCCAATCGTTCAGACGCGTAAAATTCTGTTCCGATATTACGATCTCAGGCGATATCGAAAACACATTCGAGTGCATGTGGTACATCTCGTCACGGGTGATGTGAAACAGGTTCTCATCGCCAAACAAATCAACAAGGTACTTGTAATCGGCTTCACTTCTAAACCCGCCACGATAAATGATTCCTTTGTTGTGTCCAATCGGCTGGAAGCAACAATCAAGGTGAAGCGCATTGTCGCGTGCCTCGACTTTTGATTTTACAAGATCGAATTCTTTTACTTTTTTATGCGGGAACTTATCGCGGATGTACTCCACGCCCAGCATGTTTGTCCGTGCCGTGATAAGGTCGCTATAATCATCGCCTTTGTACGTGCCAATAAAAATATGGTCGTTCCATAACAGTACGTCGCCGCCTTCGATATGGCATTCTTCAGGCGGGCGAACCACCTTATGCGGATTGATCTGTTCGATCACGTGATTGATCGCATCGAGTTCACGCTCGCGGTCCGGAAGAATATTGGCTTTGATAAAAACATCATCGATCACAAATCCGATATCGCGTGTAAAAATCTGGTTATAGTCTTCGATCAGGCGTGGCCGGAAAACGATCACATCATATTTTTCAAAGACTTTATTGATTGCCTGCATCTCGACAAGCATATCGGCTTCACTTGGATAAGTTCCCGCAAGAATGTGTTCAAGCGACTTTGGGTCGTAGGCCTCGTGCACCAAAGGAGTGGGCCCATTGCTCTCGGCAGTGCCTAAAACAACCGCGCGCAATCTTGAAGTTTCATTCTTTACATTTAACTGTAACATAAAATTTTATTGGTTTTGGGCAAATATAAAAAAAGCCCCGCAGAACGAGGCTTTTAAATTTAGGATAACGTTTTAATCTGGTGTTAAAGTTAATTTTTTATAAACTTAGCTTCGGCTGTAGTACCGGAACTCGTTTCACCAGTAATTAAATAAATACCATCCGCCAACATACTAATGTCAAAAAGACTCTGTTCTTCATTTAAAGCCCGTACAGTCATTAGTTGGCCGGTAATATTGAATACTCTGATATTTTTCATAGGTTGATTACTATGGGTAATCGTAATCACATTTGTCGCAGGATTCGGTAGCACAAGTAAATCACTTTCGACCTTAACTAAGTTTAGCTTTAATGATTCTCTTTCAACCAAAGCGTTTATATCTTTTTGCTTTGGGCCTCGATACTCATACCAGTCGCTACATCCTTCTATGTATGCGGTAAACTGCGCAGACGTCTTAGTTTCAAAACCCGGCTCTAGCAAAATAAAATGACCTGCATGATATATACCTGGACCTTCAGGCGCAGGATTATCGAAGATATCTTTTGAACGAATCCAACTCGCACGTTGTTCGTTAATTTCTGTTGTGATATAGTTTGATGAACTCAAATCATTTAAACAGCAACCAATAAACGTGACCACACCGGATACACTATTTGTTGCTTGGAACTGACCATCGGTGCAGGTTTGAGTAAATGTAGCAGTAACTTGGAATGTGTAATAATGCGGTTGAATTGCCCCAAGAGCAGCTGGATCCACCGAAATTGAAAAATTATTTCCAACGACACTCCAGGGCGCCGAGGCATTTGGAATAGATGTAAATGTCCATCCGTTGACAGAAAAAGCCACTGAAAGATTAGTCAGCGTGGAGTTTATTGGTGGGATAAAATTCCCTTGTAAATTCACTGGAATTGATTCGTTTACATCCGGGCAGGTATTTTCAATCGGATCTAATTGCATTAGGCCAAAAACCGGGGTATTACAGGTATAATTACAAATATTATCAATATATACTGTGCCGAAATGCCCTCCTTGGTCACAATCCATAATAGAAAATTCTAAAGTTACGACTTGATCTATTAAATCCGATACATCTATAACGTCACAACGCCAATTTGTATACAGTATATTTTCGCTTGAAGGTTCATTCCCAAATACTGATAAGTTAAAAATACAATTCGGTGCTGCAATTACGCAGCGTTCTTGCACTACAATACCTGCGCTGTCAATAATTCGTACTCGGAAAATTGGCTCTTGTTGTGTGTGAAGATGCCCCGAAGTCTGTAGTATAAGAGAAAATTCATATTCCAGAAGTGGATCTGTTATAGTCATTGTGCGACGCATTGTAGAAACATCATTATTCCCCAAACCCGAAGTGTAATTAATCACTCCATTTACATTCACACCACTATTGTTTAATTTTACGGCAGTATGTCCACCATTTGGCGAAAGTGTTGGAATATTGATGCCTCGTGCAAGCAGAGTCGGGTCGGACGCCAGATAGTTTGGTTCTAAGTCTGATATAATTGTAGCCATCGCTGTCCAATCATTTACTTGTAGTACCGTGGGGACTGTAGCCGCTTGGGTACTACATTCTGTTATGTTGCCTATATTAGAACTAAAAGTATAGTTTACTCCCAAATTCTCAAAATCTCCGTTAATGCATTGCTGACGCAATGCTTCAGGTATTTGCGTCGCAGCAAAAAATGTTTCCGCAGTTGGATTTTCAGCGAAAAACTTCTGTCGTAGTTCTTGCTCTTTACGGTATTGTAACTGTGCCTTGATAACGGATTCATCAATATCTTCATTGCGCCATTTCGTTACTAGATCATCGATCAGAGACTGTTCTAACTGATATAAACTATTATTTCTGGCGATATATGCGCGTACTTCGCGTTCAACTGCTTCAGACTTTTTAATCCTAACCCTTTCAGACTCGATATATTTATCAAGTTGCGCATTTACATGGGTCGGGCCAAAAAGTATAAAGCACAGAATAATTAATCTTATTGCTGCTTTCATATTTTTTACTGTTTAGCTAATAATGCCTTCACTTGATCCTTAAGTTCATTAATTTCAATGATCTGTTTCTCCAATACCTTATTTTGTTGGATAAGATATAGAGTTAATTCCTCTATCTTTTCCATTTGTTTCGCTTGCATATCACCTAAATCAAGCCCGTTCTTGACCAAATCAGCAGCAGAGTCAATGCCCGGCAAATGTTTATTTTCTTTAATAAATTCTTCTACATCGGCAAGCGGCATCAGGTCGTAATCATCGGCAAAAACGTAATCAGCCCAATTACCTTCATAACGCAAAGCCACTTTCACTTTTTCCGTAAGAATTCCGCCCTCCACAAACAATCGATACCTGCCGGTCTCCTGTATAAAACCCGGATCGTTCCCGATATAAATTTTTCCATACTTTTTTTCGGATTCTTTTGTGCTAAACCATAAATCGTTATTGCGCATAACGACAGTTCGAAGATGATTCTGAGTGTTAACAATCGTACCGTCATTTAAGTATAGACTGGTATCGGCCGAACCGGGTAGTGTAACTGAATTACCGTTTGATATGGTTAGAATATTATTATTCACCGACAAAGTTTGGCTCGGTGAGTTTATCACAAATGGTGTACTGCTTGACCCGTCTCCAGTCACTGTTGTATTTAGACCGTCTACAATATAGGTCGGCGAGGTACCTCCGGCCACTAGTTGCTCAAGCACAACATCCCCATTATTATTGACCGTCAAAAATTTATTGGAGGTATTATTCGGTATTGGCGTAGTAGCATTTGTGAGATTGGTAAAACGTAAACCTGAAGAATTTGCATTTCCTACTATTTCAGTACGGGCATTAGGCCCCGTAACATTAAATCGAAGGATCCTCGTATTGAATTCACCGTATATCATTGGAGTGTCAGTACCTCCATTGTGGATATACAATCTATTGCTAAAGTTGGTATCAGTGCCTGGACCAGTATTGGCACCTATAAAAATATTTCCGCTTCCGTTTTGCAATTTCCAGCCTGCACCACGTCCTACGGCGACATTTCGGTCACCCGTTTGCAAGTCACGAAATGCAATTCTGCCAAGACCTGTGTTTGCTTCTCCCACCGATAAATTATCTAATGCAGCGGCACCAATCGCGGTGTTATCGTTACCTGTTTCAAAATGCCGTAGCGCGCGGTGTCCAAACGCGCTGTTATAGTGGCCGTTTTGCCAAAGATCCCAATTATCTACCGAGTCAGACGCACCTACTGAGTGCACGCCAATCAAAGTGTTTTTGGAACCAGGGACTGTAAAAGTAGTTGGAGTCCTATCCACCATGTTCTGTGCAGACACAGTACTGCAAATGGCCGCAGCCAACAAACCGAAAAGAGATTTTTTTGTCATAATGATATGATTTTTAATGTTATATCTAAATCTAACATTTTTTTAACAAAATCTCTTGAAATAAAAATTTTTTTTCCTCGCAGACTCCGCATTACCGGCACGCAGCAACTTAAATTCTATATATCATAAAAAAAACCCCGGCTAATACCGGGGTTGAAACTAATTGTTTTATAAATCTTTTACCTTTTATCTTTTGGCTTGAAATCGCGTAACGGATGCCCGATGTAAATCTGCCTTGGCCTCCCGATAGGTTCTTTGTTTATGCGCATCTCTTTCCATTGCGCAATCCAGCCCGGCAAACGTCCGATGGCGAACATCACGGTAAACATATCGGTTGGGATTCCCAAAGCGCGATAAATGATTCCGGAGTAGAAATCGACATTTGGATACAGGCTTCTTGACTTGAAGTATTCGTCCTGCAGCGCCGCGTCCTCAAGTTTTTTCGCGATTGCAAGGATAGGATCGTCAACTCCCAAGGTTCGCAACACCTCATCGGCGGCTTTCTTTATGATACGTGCACGGGGATCAAAATTTTTGTAAACGCGGTGACCAAAGCCCATCAGTCGGAACGGATCTTCTTTGTCTTTGGCCTTGGCCATATATCTATCGGCGTCACCACCATTTTTATGAATCTCTTCAAGCATTTCGAGCACCGCCTGATTCGCACCTCCGTGAAGCGGGCCCCAAAGTGCCGATACTCCCGAAGATATGGAAGCGAATAATCCAGTTTGCGATGAACCTACCATTCTGACGGTCGACGTTGAGCAGTTTTGTTCATGGTCGGCATGAAGGATGAACAATTTATCCAGCGCATCGATGACTACCGGATTGGCTTTGTACGGCCCCGTAGGCAGTTCAAACATCAGATGCATGAAGTTTTCGACATATCCTTTTGTATTGTCGTAATAGTTTAATGGATAACCCATCGTTTTTCTATAGGTCCATGTCGCAATTACAAGGAATTTTCCCATTGTCTTGCAAACCGCCTCATACATTTCCTTTTCATTTTCAACATTAACCGACTTAGGGTTGAAAGCGGTCAATGCATTTGTTAGCGCTGCCAACACGCCCATAGGGTGGGCTGTTTTCGGGAAACCGTCAATGATGTTTTTCATCTCCTCGTTCACCAAAGTATATTTGCGGATGTCGTCCTCAAATTTCTGAAGCTCTTGCGCCGTTGGCAATTCGCCAAAAATCAATAGATAGGAAACTTCAAGAAAATCGGATTTATCGGCCAGTTCTTCTATTGAATAACCTCGGTAACGCAGGATACCTTCTTCCCCATCAAGGAAAGTGATTTCACTTTTGCAGACGCCTGAATTTTTATAACCGGGATCCATCGTGATCGCTCCCGACACGTCCCTTAATTTACTTATATCAATTGCCACTTCGTTTTCACTTCCGACGATTACCGGAAATTCGTAACGTTTTCCATCAAGTTCTAGTATTGCTGTTTTTGACATATGTGTTTGGTGATTTATTCATGTATAATATTCAACAAATCTAGGAAATTTAAGATTAATTAAAAAATGAATCCCACCATCATGCCGATATTTATGCAATAATGTAAAATAAAAAACCCGCAAACGGATGTCGCGGGATTTTTTCCAATTTAACTCAACTTACTACTCTTAATTTTTTATGATTTTGACGGTCAAACTTGCTTGATTGGTAAGCACTTTAAGAAAATAAATTCCGATGCTGCGATTTGAAATGTCGACATCCAATTGTGGACCGTTTGTCACCGATGTTTGCAGCAGCCTTCCCTGAGCATCGTACAATTGTACGGATTCTATATTCTCGTTTGCTTCAACCGTGACCACCGAATTCGATGGATTGGGATAAACCGACAGGCCTGCAATGTTTCCATGGTCATTAATTTTAAGATTTTGAAAGGTCGTATTGGCGTGGTTGGTTTCAATCGGGAAATTGT
This sequence comes from Bacteroidota bacterium, assembly GCA_023427845.1. GTDB lineage: Bacteria > Bacteroidota > Bacteroidia > Flavobacteriales > Flavobacteriaceae > Flavobacterium. Next base: position 8,848 of record JAEYZX010000079.1, on the reverse strand, counting down.
AATCAAAGAAAATGTCTGCTTTGTTTGTCACCGTTGCTCCTATCGGCAATGTCGAAAGCGTTTTGATCTTCAACAAAATATTGCCATGCCCGCCAGAATCGAGATTGATATCTTGAAAATAAAACTCTACCGTGTTTCCGTTTAACCTTGCCACCACCGGATGGGAGGCATCAAGGATCTGCAATGAGCCGACATCGAACTGCGCATCATTGATGACATCACGTACAACAATGTTTTGTGCATAAAAATTCCCAGTATTCTCAAAGTTGATCACATAGTGCAGATACTCGCCGATTTGCGTTGGGGAAACAATTTCTCCCTGGATGCAGACTTTATCATTCGGATCGAAAGAGCCAACTACAGTCTGGTCAAAAATGAAGTTGTTGTCGCCCGGGGTTTCATCGGTTCCAACCGGCGCAATCACCGCGGTAAAACCCAGCAGATCGCCAATATTCACAGGCTCCGCATCGGTCGGGGAATTGACAGTTAAAGTTACCGTAACCGATCTGGATTCATATGGCATCAGATTCGTATAACTATAATTCAATCCGCCGGCGACCTGCTGATCGGCCGGTGGATCAGATGACACAAAGTCCATAAGGGCTTCATTATAAAAAAAGCTCACTCCGTACTCCTGACTCATCACCTGATTCCCTTTGTTTTTGTATACAATTTTATAGACGGCCTCAAATCCGGGGCGCGCGGGAGTAATGGGCGCGATCGCAATTTCTAGATCGGGATGGACACCATTCGGAACGATACAGAAGTTTTGCGTTACAACAGAATTGTCGACTGTTGGAAAATTTATTGCAACCGGCGGAATCACATTAAAATAACTCTGGTTTTCGAACACGGGCGAAATCGTAAAATCGCCTTCGAGTGTGAAAAAGGAATACGATCCATTTTGATTGGTGTAGGCGGCACCATTTTCGTCGGCGCTGCTTATGCCTATTCCGGTCAATGGTACAACCGGATCGTTAGGGTCACAACCGTCGTTGTCAATATCAAAACGCACCACGCCCGTAATTGTATTAAATTCGCCACCTGGAGTGAACGAACAATAACTGTTGACGTTTACCTGAGGCATATTATTTACCAGAAAATAGTTTGCCAGGAACTGAACCTCCGGCGTATCGATGCATACGAATTCGAGATTTGGATTATTCAGGAAATAATACTCCGTACAATCGGTAGGCCCATTTTTTAAATTGACGCTTTCAAGATTGGGAGAATTCCCCACATGGAACAGGCAAATTTCAGGGTTATTTGAAGCGTCGATGGTTTGTAGTAATGTTCCCGACGCAGAGAAATCCGTCAAATTGGACAATGGTGAAATATCGAGTTCCGTAATCGGATTATTATCTACCCACAAAGTATTAAGCTGAGTAAGTCCGTTCAGGTCCAAATCAGTTAAATTATTATCTACACACAGAAGTACCTCAAGATTATCCGCAGCCGATAAATCAAGCATTGAAATCGAATTATCACTAATTGACGCAATTTTAAGTGTAGTGGCATTTGAAAAGTCGATCGCGGTTAGTCCTAACCCATAACAGCTTATTTCCTCCAAGTTTGGAAGTCCGGAAATGTCAAGTTCGGTAATATTAGTTTGTTCCACCTGTAAGACCTGTAGATTAGGGCACCCCGAAAGATCAATCTCAGATACTGCGGTACCGGCAACGTGAAGTTCGACCAAATTTGATAATCCACTTATATCGACAACCGGCACATTGTTTGCGTTCACGTTTAAATATTCAAGATTGGTGAGCGTTGACAGTGAAATGGAAGTTAGATTATTCAGTGCCACATCCAATCGTCGCAAATTGGTGAAATACTGCAGCCCTTCAAGCGTATTGATACCGAATTGAGGAAGATCGATAAAATGTACAAGCAGCGCCTCGCTGTGCTGAATTTCATTGTCGTCATTCACGTCAACTACTACCGGCAGCGCGTCTGCGCCAAGAATAAAACTATTTCCCTCGCCGCCATTCAGCAACTGATTTTTTAAGGCGAAATCAGGAATATATATGACATCAGGTGATAAAACAATCAAATTAAAACTGCCAAGCGCAAAACAACCTGTTGCGATATTACTTACCCTAAACCAAATTTGTTCCGGATTTGTCGTGTTTTGATACGAATCGGGAAACGGCAATGGGTTGATTCCTGCAGCTGCGTCGGGTTCGCTGAGATAGTAAAAAACCGTCAAACCGGGTTGCCCATTAATGATTAACGGTGTTTGCGCAGTAAGGTCAAATTGAGCCACGCCATCATTTGGATCTTCGTGAACTACAAGGTCCGGAATCATTGGCGTGACAGGATACGGATTCACATGAACTTGAAAACTCGCCGTTGCGATCAAACCTGGCGCGGTGTTTTCGTACACTGCCACATAAATTGTCTGCGTCCATTGAACCGCATTAACATAATTCATTGGTGCTGCAATCAAGTTGACGAAATTTTGGGCGTCTGACTGCAATTCAAAATATCCGATTGTGTGGGTTGTCGGATCGAGCGCGCCCAATACGAGGCCGTCATTCAATGTAAGATCGAATATGCCAAATCCGTCATTGAAGTCATCGCAGAAATGCACATCGGACGGCTGCTGAATGCCCGGCTGGGCGATTGCCGTACCTGTTAGCAACAACAGTAAATAGTATAGATTTTTCATAATGCATGATTTGTAAATTTTGACTAAATGTATATTATTCCTTTCACTGCGAACGGTCGAATCGAGCAAGCGCCGACTATGAATTAGAATTATAATGTTTTTAAAAGTTCCTGCAGCCGTTCCTTCTTTCGCTGCGATATCGGAAGATTGGTGTTGTCGGCCATTATCACATAGCCACCGTCTTTTCTGATATACGATTTCAGATAGGCGAGATTAATTAAATGCGATTGATGGATGCGTTCAAATCCGTGTTCGCCAAGCAAATCCTCATATTCTTTCAAAGTCTTCGAAATCAAAACCGGTTTATGGTTTTTGATGAAAAATTTTGTGTAATTGTCCTCACTCTCGCAACGGATGATATCGCTGATTTCAAAAAGATGAATCCCATCAGAGGTCGACAATGCGATCCGCTTGAAATTATCGACTTTCTTTCGAATGTTCTCAAGCAGCAGATCGATGTGCGCGTAGCTGTCGTTTTTCTCAAGCACGTGTTTTATTTTGGCGATTACCTTCTGAAGCTCTTCAGGATCGACCGGTTTTAAAAGAAAATCGAGAGCGCTGAAACGAAATGCTTTTATCGCGTACTGCTCGTGCGCGGTTATGAACACGATGTGAAACGATGATTTGCCGTTTTTTTGAGCCAATTGTTCCAAAATATCGAAACCGGTACCATCGGTCAGCTGTATGTCAAGAAATACGACCTGTGGCTGAAGCTCGCTTAATGCGACAATTCCCGTGGCTACACTATCAGCTTCGCCAAGAATCCTGAAATCGGGTGCATACCGCTGGAGCATCGTTTTCATACCGTTTCGGAGGTTTGCATCGTCGTCTATGAGTAAGGCAGTGATCATAAGGTAGGGTTCAGGTTGAAAGATCAGGATTTGATAATAAATTGTATCGGGAGTTTCAAAACAACTGTTGTTCCGGTTACGTCGCCGTTGTCGCTTGTAAGTTCGTTGATTTCGACCTTTGCTTTTTTGGATGTTGATGCTTCCATCATTTCGAGCCGTTTTCGCGTAATGTCGAGCGCCATCGACTTATGGACGCTGACCAGGCTTTCCTTTATTTCCCGCGAAGTATTGAAACCAATCCCATTATCGGTGATCGTGCAAACAAGACAGTCGCCGTCAATGGCGAATGAGATGTCAATAGTACCCAAATCTTTTTTGGGAATCAGTCCATGGATGATCGCGTTTTCTACAAAAGGCTGCAGCAATAGCGGCGGAAGTGCCATGTCGTCTTCGATCTCGCTGCTTTTTGTAATGCTGAAACTGAACTTTTGATTGAACCTTAGTTGTTCAAGTTCGAGGTAATTCTGCAGGCTCTCGATTTCCTTATCGATCGGAATCAGCGCTTCTTTAGAATATTCCAGCGTAAGCCGCATCAATTTTGAAAATTTTGACAAGTATTTGATGGCCGAATCGGTTCCGTTCTGCACGATAAAACTTGAAATCGATCCAAGGCAATTGAAAACAAAATGCGGGTTCATCTGCAGATGCAGTGCTTTTTGTTCATATTCCGCAAGCTCTTTTTCGAGCGTCAATGTTTTTTTAAGCTGTGTCCTGCTATAGACCAGAAATGCGATTCCGCACAATAACAGCAATAACAGCGCACCAAATCCCATTTGCATCTGATGCCTTTTTGTTTGCTCGTTGTAAAGAAGTTCGCGCTTTTCATTGTCTTTTTCCCGAAGTGCCTCGCGTTTTTCAAAATCGAAGTTCATTTCGGCCTGTACGCTGCGGCGGATATTTTCATTATTCGCGAGACTGTCTTTTGCGATGCTGTACAGTTGAAAATGACGCAAAGCCTCGGCGGTATTTCCTTGCTTTTCGTATATGGTACTAAGGAGTTTTTCGCACGCAATGATCTGCTCGGGAACCTGCAAAGCGGTCGCAAGTGACAATGCCTTGCGCGTATTTGACAGCGCATCGTCATACTTTTGGTCATCGAGATTCATTTCGGCCAAATACAGATACGTGTCGGCCGCGCCAAATTTATCCGAAATCGAATTGAATGCTTTAAGCGCTTTCACAAACTGTTGCGCTGCCAAATCATTTTTGCCGATTTCTTTATAATAACGACCAAGATTGTTTGCAAGCTCGCCGATTCCGCGTTGGTTGGGATGCTTTTCGAATAGATTTGCCGCGCGTTGGTAAAGTTCGAATGCTTTGGAATAATTCTTTTGTCTGAGATAGATGTTACCAATATTTGTGGCGGTTATTCCGGCCGAATTGTCGCCGGCTTCGATTTGGCATTTCTCGGCCTTACTGAAATAATCAAGTGCGCGAAAGTCATCGTTCAATGCCTGATAAACCACACCGATATTGTTATACAACCGTGCAGATTTCTCTTTGTCCCGTAGATTTTCCGTAATGCCGACCGCTTTTAGGTAGAACTGCAGTGCTTTGGCATAATTGCTTTGTTCGGAAAAAACGACACCCATACTTCCGTATGCCCTGGCAAGACCTATCTTGACGGCTGTGTCGGTCTGATTTTCCTTTTCAAAAATCTGTTGTGCCCGGGCAAAATATTGTAGCGCTTTCGAGTAATCGCCATGAATGATGTTCGCGTTTCCCAAATTCAGCAGCGCGTTTCCCTGTGCAATTTCGTATTTGATCTTCTGCGCAAGTTGCAGTGCTTTTGACGCATAGTCCTGCATCAATTTCGGATCTGAGGTTTTATACTGGTCGGAAAGCGAATTCAACAGATCGGCTCGCGTAATATCGTTATCCGATTTTGAATAAGCCGCCAGCAAGCTGTCGATTTTTTCTGACTGCGCCGACACGTTAATTGTGAGGAGCATGAAAAAAATTGGCACTGCAACGATTTTAATGAAATACTTCAGCATGAAACAAAAGTAACATTTCCATCCGTTTGCAGACTAGAGATTTAGAATTTGACGGCTTTGATCGAGAATTAAAAAACCCGCTAATTTCTTAACGCGCCATCTATTGAAATTGGTTATTTTATTTTGAAAGCATTCCTGCCTGGGAAAAACGCCGTATCGCCCAATTCCTCTTCAATCCGCAACAACTGATTGTATTTTGCCATCCGGTCGGAGCGCGAGGCCGAACCGGTTTTGATCTGCCCACAGTTCAACGCCACGGCCAAATCGGCGATTGTCGTGTCTTCTGTTTCGCCGGAACGGTGCGACATTACCGAAGTATATCCTGCATTGTGTGCCATGTTCACAGCGGCAATCGTTTCGGTCAAGGTTCCGATTTGGTTGACTTTGACCAAAATGGAATTCGCAATTCCTTTTTCGATTCCGGTTGCAAGACGCTCGACATTGGTTACGAACAAATCGTCGCCAACCAGCTGCACTTTATTTCCGATAAGGTCGGTCAGATATTTCCATCCATCCCAATCGTCTTCGTGCATTCCGTCTTCGATTGAGATGATCGGATATTTGTTTGCAAGCTCGGCCAGGTATTCGGCCTGTTCGGCTGAAGTACGTATCCTTCCGCCGTCGCCTTCAAATTTCTTGTAATCGTATTTTCCGTCGACATAAAATTCTGATGCCGCGCAATCGAGTGCGATCATGATTTCATCGCCAAATTTATATCCTGCGTTTTCAACCGCTTGTTTGATAGAATCGAGCGCATCTTCGGTCCCGCCTGCGAGATTTGGTGCGAACCCACCTTCGTCGCCTACCGCAGTTGAAAGCTTGCGGTCGTGCAATCCTTTTTTCAACTGATGGAAAATTTCAGTTCCCATTTGCATCGCCTCAGAAAACGATTTGGCCTTTACCGGCATGATCATGAATTCCTGAAATGCGATTGGCGCATCGGAATGTGAACCACCATTGATGATGTTCATCATCGGAACCGGAAGCGTATTTGCCGAGACTCCGCCAATATACCTATAGAGTGGCAATCCCAATTCGTTTGCCGCGGCCTTCGCAACAGCAAGCGAAACACCGAGTATCGCATTCGCACCCAAATTCCCTTTGTTGTGCGTTGTGTCGAGTTCGATCATTTTGCGGTCGATCAGGTTTTGTTCAAAAACTGAGATTCCGAGAAGTTCTTCCGCAATTAAAGTGTTGACATTTTTAACCGCTTTTAAAACGCCTTTTCCGAGGAAATTCTTTCCGCCATCGCGAAGTTCGACCGCTTCATGCTCTCCGGTTGAGGCCCCTGATGGAACTGCGGCGCGGCCCAGTACACCGTTTTCTGTGACAACGTCGACTTCAATCGTAGGATTCCCACGGGAGTCGAAAATTTGGCGGGCATGGATTTTAATGATTATGCTCATAATATGATTGTGAATGGTGAATCTATTTATCTAACTTTTATTAATACACTACAAATATAATTATATATGTGGAGTACCTTTTATAATAAAGCCATATCAATTTTAACCGCATAAAAAAATCCGACAGTGGGAGCTGTCGGATATATGTTACTTTTCAACTTGGTGGGCATGCTTAATATTTTCTATGAACATATCAAACAAATACGTCGAATCGTGCGGGCCCGGCGAGGCTTCGGGATGATATTGGACAGAGAAAGCATTTTTGGATTTCATTCGCATTCCGGCAACGGTTTCGTCGTTGATGTGCAGGTGCGTGATTTCGAAATCGGGGTTTTTCAATAAATCTTCTTTGCTGATCGCGAATCCATGGTTTTGTGAGGTGATTTCGCCTTCGCCCGAAAGTACGTTTTTAACCGGATGGTTTATTCCGCGGTGGCCGTTGAACATTTTATAGGTCGGGATGCCATTCGCGAGCCCGAGGATCTGATGACCGAGGCAGATTCCGAATAACGGATCGTTGGCCGCAAGGATTTTCTTTGCAGTTTCCTGCGCGACCAAAAGCGGTTCGGGATCGCCGGGGCCGTTGGAAAGGAAGAATCCATCAGGGTTGAATTGTTTCATTTCCTCGTAGGACGTATCGTAAGGGAATACTTTTATATAGCAGTCGCGCTTGGCAAGGTTGCGAAGGATGTTCTTTTTGATTCCTAGATCGAGTGCCGCGATTTTGTAGGTTGCTGATGGCTCGCCGATATAGTACGGTTCCTTTGTCGAAACTTTGGAGGCGAGCTCGAGGCCTTTCATATCGGGAACTTCTTTTATGAGTTTCTTTAGTTCGTCGACCGATTTGCCGTCGGTCGAGATTATTGCGTTCATGGCACCGTTGTCGCGGATGTAGCTCACAAGTGCGCGGGTATCGACATCGGATATGCAAACCAGGTTGTGTTTGCGGAAGTAATCTTCAAGGCTGCCGGTAGAATTCGCACGTGAATGGTTGAACGAAAAGTTCTTGCATACGAGTCCGCTAATCATGATTTTGTCGGCTTCGATGTCGGTTTCGTTGACGCCGTAGTTCCCGATGTGTGCGTTGGTTGCGACCATTATCTGGCCGTAATACGACGGGTCGGTGAAAATTTCCTGATAGCCGGTCATTCCGGTGTTGAAGGCCACCTCGCCGTGGGTAGTACCTTCAATGCCAATCGATTTTCCATAAAAGACGGTTCCGTCGGAAAGGAGAAGTATTGCTTTTTGTCGTGTTGTGTATTTCATGTAGTTAGTTGACAGTTTACGGTTGACAGTTTGTTGTGGGTGCAAAGTTAGATATTTAACGATGAATTTGGCCACAGATTCACAGATTTAGAAAACAAGACTTAACGCAAAGTAATTAACGCAGATTTGATAATGCCCTTCGACAGGCTAGGGTGACATCACTATGAAATACCCAAGTACATCATCGCTTACAATAGCCAAGATTGAATCCCTAGCCCCTAGCCCCGATTGCAGCGGCATCCTTTTTACGGCGTTACGGAGCTTGCGGAGTGCCGTAAAAAGATACAGCGGAAAGCGGGAACAGCTTCACAAAATACATAGTGCACCAATTACAATTTGGCAACGGCGCACTGGCTGATTATGAGCCACCACACCGGCCTGGCCACCCCTCCGGAGAAGGGATAAAAAAAAAAGGATAAACCGTGAAGTTTATCCTTAATATTTAAAAATCGAAAGTCATTATTCTGCTTTCTTTTCTTCTGTATCCTGAGCCGGAGCGTCGGTTGCCGGAGCATCGTTGGCTTCGATTGTTGGAGCCTGCTCAGCCGGGGTTTCGTTTTTGGCATCGTTTGCAGTTGCTTCAGCAGCACCTGCTTTTGATTTTCCGCCACGACGGCTTTTAGCTTTTTTGACTTCTTTTTTACCACCGTTGTAAAG
>JAEYZX010000024.1 GCA_023427845.1 Bacteroidota bacterium | reverse complement strand
TATTACTTGAGCATTTCAGCGGCGTCACCGGAAAAATTCGCGGTAACGAATTCAACGCGGCTGTATATTTATCGTCGTAACATATCTTTGTTAAATGGAGTATGAATCAATTTTTAACAAGTATAAGGAAGAAAGTCTGCGTGGACGGTATATAACGCTGGATCATATCGAGCAGGCTCTTAAGGGCATACCGTCGTCCAAATTGGATGTAATCGGACATTCATGTGAGCAGCGTCCTATTTATGCGGTAACAATAGGATCGGGACCGAAAAAAATACTGATGTGGTCGCAAATGCATGGCAATGAATCGACCGCGACAAAAGCATTGTTTGATATTTTCAATTTGCTTTCGGACGGTTCAGAATTGTCGCGAATGTTGCGCCTATCGTTCACCTTTTGCTTTGTGCCGATGCTGAATCCCGATGGTGCTTTTAGATATACGCGTGAAAATGCCGCCGAGGTCGATTTGAATCGCGATTTTGTCGCACTGTCGCAGCCGGAGACGAAAGCTCTAAAGGCATTATTCGATAATTTCAAACCCGATTTTTGTTACAATCTGCACGATCAGCGGACCATTTTTGGCGTTGGCGACACCGGCAAATCTGCAACTGTATCATTCCTTTCCCCTTCATTTAACGAAGCGCGCGAATGGAATGCTAACCGGAAGGCGGCGGTAGCGGTAATCAAGGCGATGAATTCAGTTTTGCAAAAATCGATCCCGGGACAGGTGGGCCGTTTTGATGATTCGTTCAATATCAATTGCGCCGGAGACAGCTTTCAGTTTGCCGGCGTGCCCACGATATTAATAGAAGCGGGGCATTTTGACCGTGATTACGAACGTGAAGTTACCCGATATTATTTATTTATCGCGCTTTTGTCGGGGTTGGTGTATATCACCGAAAACGATATAGTTGGTAATGGAATTGATGAATATTTAAATATTCCTCAAAATAAGAAGGTTTTTTATGATATTGTATATAAAAACATCAAATTTAATTATGACGGTAATGAAATAATAACGAATTTTGCAGTTCAGTTTTCAGAGGTTTTAATCGGCAATCGCATTGACTTTATAGGTAAAATTGCGGCGATTGGAAATCTCGATGGATTTTTTGGGCATATCGAGTATGACGGATACAAAGGTCTATTTCGTTCCGATTCAGGACACAATCCGATAATCGATAAACGCGCCGATTTTTATATCGGAAATGTAAAATTCGAAAACGGCATGCCCCAAAGCTAACGTAAAAACCAAATACATTATAAAATACAAATTATGAGCAAGTTTCGTTTAGATGAAGTCGATCACCAAATATTGGATATGCTGATTGATAACACAAGAGTTCCATTTACCGACATCGCCAAAAAACTGCTGATTTCGGCCGGGACTGTCCACGTTCGTGTAAAAAAGATGGAGGATGCAGGTATTATTATGGGTTCTTCACTAACGCTGGACTATGAAAAACTTGGCTATTCATTTATCGCATACGTTGGTGTTTTTCTGAATAACACTTCGCAAACAAAATTCGTTCTTGAGCGGATCAACGAAATACCATTTGTGACGGTTGCGCATGTAACAACAGGTAAATTCAATATTTTCTGCAAAATAAGAGCGAAAGACACAAAGCACGCTAAAGACGTGATTTTTATGATAGACGACATCGAAGGCGTGTACCGCACCGAAACGATGATATCGCTCGAAGAAAGCATCAACGATAAAAAACGCCTGATGCATACGATTTTTCAAAATATGTAATCCGGCGTAATCAAACATTTTGGCCACGGACTCACTAATTTCTACTGACTTTCAGTAAATTCGTGAATTTGTGGCCATTTTTTTTATATTCAACGACAATTCTGAATTATGAAATCTATCGAAATCGGCAGTGATGAATATGCCGAATTTTACGCGCCGTACATCAGTACGCTGACCGACGAAGACCTGATCGAAGAACTCGAAATATCGGTTCACCGATTGATCCGGTTTGTGCAGGAGATTCCGATGGACAAGTTCGACTATCGATATGCCGAAGGAAAATGGACTATAAAAGACATTCTGCAACATCTCATTGATGCTGAACGTGTATTCAGCTACCGCGCATTGCGATTTGCACGGAATGACAGTACGGAACTTCCGGGTTTTGAGGAAAACGACTATGCAAACGTGGCCGACGGCTGCAAACGAAGCATTAAAGAGCTTTTGACCGAGCTTGCAATTGTACGCCAATCGACGTTGGCGCTGTTTAAAACCTTTTCCGATGAAGTACTGATGCGGCGCGGTGTTGCATCGGGTCGTGTCATGTCGGTTCGCGCTTTGGGATTTATTATAATCGGCCACCAAAACCATCATCAGCGGATTTTTGCCGAGCGATACCTATCGTAATGCATCCGACCAGATTTTGAGCTTTTCTGCGAAAGCGATTGTGTTTGCCGGACTTGTCGAAGGCATAACATAGAAGTCGGCCCCATCTAATTCGCCGAATTTCTTCATGAAATATTTGTGGCTTTCTTTTCCATTGAACAATATTCTATTGATTGTGGGATGTTGCCGCAGCAATCCGGGAATATCGTTTTCGATTTGGTTTTTAATATTGATGTCGAGGCTTCCTTTTCGGTTGCAATAGGCGAGGACATCCCACAATGCGATTTTGTTTTTGTGCAGTATTTTGACGCGATCCTCAAATTTTTCAGGTACCGGCATTTCCTCGAAATGGGTAAAGAGAATTCGCCAGAACTGATTTTGCGGATAGCCGTAATATTCCTGCTTTGCCAATGACGTTGCGCCAGGCATTGTTCCTAATATCAGTATTTCGGCATCATTTGCAACAATCGGGGCGAACGACGAAATTCGGTTTGTCATAGTATATCGAATAAAAAAAGGAACCCGAAAGTTCCTTTTGTGCAGTTAATCTTCATCTTCTTCGTCGTCAGGCTCCAGTTCCTCTTCTTCCTCTTCATCGTCTGCATCATCATCTTCGCCATCGGGACTGTCGGTATCGTCGATATCATCGTCGTCATCATCGTCGTCGTCAAGATCAAGGTCTTTGATTGAATCGATTGGTTCAACAACATCGTCTAAATCATCTTCTTCATCAAACTTTTCAAGTCGGCTTGCAAGGTTTGTACTGACTTTCACCAGGTAAATAGTGTCTTCGGTACGTACTTCGACCGCTTCGATAAGTTCGTTATGCGTATTTCTAAAACGGACAATATTAGAATCATCATATCCGTCTGGAAATCTTTCCACCAATAGTGTCAGGATTTCGTTGGTCAATTTGGAGTAGTCAACAATAATTCTTTTCATAAAACTTTTTATAGGTCAAGTAGGTAGGCAAAAATCAACGGAGCCACGATTGTAGCGTCCGATTCTATTACAAATTTAGGGGTATTGATGTCAAGTTTTCCCCAAGTGATTTTTTCGTTTGGCACCGCGCCCGAATAGGATCCGTAGCTTGTGGTGGAATCCGAAATCTGGCAAAAATAGCTCCAAAACGGAATGTCGGTCATCTCTAGGTCCTGGTAAAGCATTGGAACCACACAAATAGGGAAATCTCCTGCGATTCCGCCACCGATTTGGAAAAATCCAATTCCGTTGGCGCTGTTTTTTGTGTAATAATCGGCAAGATAACCCATGTATTCAATTCCGGATTTCATTGTCGATGCTTTCAATTCGCCTTTGATTACATAAGACGCAAAGATATTTCCCATCGTCGAATCTTCCCATCCCGGAACAACGATCGGCAGGTTCTTTTCTGCTGCAGCATACATCCAGCTATCCTTTAAGTCAATCTCATAATACTCTTCAAGACAGCCTGATAATAGCATTTTGTACATGAATTCGTGCGGGAAATATCGCTCGCCTGCATCATCTGCATCTTTCCATATTTTATGGATGTGCTTCTGCAAACGCCTGAACGCCTCATGCTCGGGAATACATGTATCGGTCACGCGGTTCAATCCCCGTTCCAATAAATCCCATTCCTGCTGCGGAGTAAGATCGCGGTAGTTTGGTACGCGTTCGTAGTGTGAATGCGCGACAAGGTTCATAATGTCTTCTTCAAGATTGGCCCCTGTGCAGGAGATGATCTGCACTTTATCCTGACGGATCATTTCGGCGAAAATTTTCCCGATTTCTGCCGTACTCATTGCACCTGCCAGTGTCACCATCATTTTTGCACCATTCTGCAGCTGCTGTTCGTATGCTTTTGCAGCATCTACAACAGTGGCCGAATTGAAATGCAGATAATACTTCTCAATAAACTGGCTGATCGGTCCTTTACTCATTTCGCTTTTTTTAGTTGTGTTATTGCTAATCAAAATTAATTTATTTTTTATCGTATCCCAAGATTTTTAGCACTTCTTCCGATGTCTGATGATCCGAAAAAACTTCTGTGGCTAAAATCCCATTTTCATCGCGGTCAATCAGCACGTGTTTTGGCTGTGGGATCAGACAGTGATGGATTCCGCCGTAGCCGCCAATTGTTTCCTGATAGGCTCCCGTATTGAAAAACCCGATATAGAGCGGCTTCTCGCGATTGTATTTGGGAAGGTAGATCGCGTTCATATTTTGCTCTGAGTTGTAATAATCATCGCTGTCGCAAGTCATCCCGCCCAGTAAAACGCGTTCGTACGTGTCGTTCCACCGATTCACGGCAAGCATGATGAAACGCTTGTTGATCGCCCAGGTATCGGGTAGGGTTGTGATGAACGACGAATCGATCATGTTCCATTTTTCCCTGTCGTTTTGCTGTTTTTGATACAAAACCTGATAAATCGCGCCACCGCTTTCTCCGACGGTAAACGAACCGAATTCAGTAAAAATGTTCGGCACATCGACTTCTTCTTCCTCACATGCGATTTTTATCTGATTGATGATTTCATCGATCATGTATTGGTAATCGTACTCGAACGCCAGCGAATTTTTGATCGGAAACCCGCCGCCAATGTTAAGTCCTGTAAGGGTAGGGCATTCGCGTTTCAGCGCGATATAGACCTTGATACACTTTACAAGCTCGTTCCAGTAATAGGCATTGTCGTTGATTCCGGTATTGATGAAAAAGTGCAGCATCGTAAGCTCAAGATTCGGGTTTTCCTGAATCTGTTTGCGATAGAAGTTCACGATGTTTTTGTATCCGATGCCAAGACGCGAAGTATAGAATTCGAACTTCGGCTCTTCTTCGGCAGCGATACGGATACCGATTTTGAATTTACCGTCGATTGCTGCCTGTAGCAAATCCAATTCCTCATAATTATCGATGATCGGAATGGTGTTCTTGAAACCGTTGTTGATAAGCCGGGCGATATTCTCGACATACAAATCACGTTTAAATCCGTTACAGAGAACATAGGTGCTTTTTGTAATTTTCCCCGATTCCATCAGGCTTTCAACAATGTTGATGTCGAATGCAGATGATGTTTCGATATGAATGTTGTTTTTGAACGCCTCATTCATCACATAGGAAAAATGCGAACTTTTCGTACAATAGCAATAGTAATATTTGCCTTCGTACTTGTTCTTTTCCATTGCTTTTCGGAACCAGTTCTTTGCCCGGTTGATGTTGTTTGAAATTTGCGGCAGATAGGTAAACTTCAGCGGCGTACCGTATTGCTCGACCAATTTCATCAGGTCGATGTTATGAAACAGCAGGTTGTCTTTGTTGAGCTTGAACTCTTCCTGCGGGAAATAATAGGTCTGGTTTATTAAGTCGAAATATTTTGTATTCATTTACTGATAAGAGTTTGATTAATATGCAACGAAAACGGAGTGCATATATTTCAAACTCGAATGTTCGCATAGATGATGGGAAGTTTTTCGTGGTTCGTATCTGAAAATCGAAAATAGACATCGAAATTCAGTATTCCCTTTGCATCAAAGAGCTGTCGCAGGAAATCATGAAAAGATCTGCGGATATACCTGCTGCCCGAATATAAATGCGTGGTATTTGAAGTTTTATTCATTGGCGCAAATGTAAAAAATAATACAAACGATAATCAATGCGTACTATTAAAAATATACTAACATTTATAATCGGAAAAAGCGGCCACAATCAGTTTATCGTCAATTGTTTGGTCTATTTGTACATTGCCGATTCCCTTCAGTAGCGCGAACTGCACTTTACCATATTCGTTTTTCTTGTCATGAATCAGCAATTCAATTATGGCCGACTCATCTTCCGAAGTAATTTCGAGGGTTCCAAACAAGGTCTTTACAGTCGACTTTATTTCTTGGTATTCACTTTCCGAAATCAATCCGAGCCGCATCGACAAATAGCTTTCCAAAATCATTCCCGCCGCTATTGCTTCGCCATGGAGCAAGGTGGGTTTATGATCGCTTTGAAGAAAATGGCTTTCGATTGCGTGACCAAGCGTATGTCCGAAATTCAGCGCTTTGCGAATGCCGTCCTCGGTTGGATCCTGCAGCACGATCTGGTTTTTTATGATAACCGAACGATGGATCAGCAAATCGAGATCGGTAAGGTCCAATTGCGACAGATCGCCAAATTGTTGCCAATAACCAGCATCCGCAATTAGGCCGTGCTTCAACATTTCGGCAAGTCCCGAGCGCATCTCATTTTGCGGAAGCGACGCCAGGAAAGTGGTATCGATCAAAACCAGTTCGGGTACATTGATCACGCCGATTTGGTTTTTGAGGCTTCCCAAGTCTACGCCATTTTTGCCTCCAACAGACGCATCAACCATTGCCAGCAGTGTTGTAGGTGCATTTATGAATGCTATACCGCGTTTATATGTGGAAGCGACAAATCCGCCTAAATCCGTTACAACACCGCCGCCAAGGCATACAAGCAGACTTTTGCGATCGGCTCCCAAATCGGTCAGCGCGTTCCAGACACCAACACAAGTCTCGATGATCTTTGCATGTTCGCCTGCATCGATTTCAATAATTTCGATAGCCCGATCGGTTTCGACGCGGGAAATGAAGTTTGGCAGGCAGATGTCGACTGTATTTGAGTCAACTAAAATGAAAATTTTCGAGTAGCCGTTTTCAGCAAGATGACGATTCAGTTCATCATAGCTGTTGTCGTTGAAATAGATTGGATATCCGTTTGCCGCAATTGGTTGCATGGTATTTTATGTAGGAATTGGCAGCACAAAATAAGGTTATTTTCATCTATAAATAATAGAACAGTGGTTATATTTGCATACTATTTTACTTACCCTTATGGAAAAAATCTTCGACAATACGCAAATAGCCTTTTCATTAAAAAGTGACACCGAACTTGAACGCGCCTATTTTCTTTTTAAACTTATTGATAACCAGCCATTGGTGCGCATTGGAACCGCTGTCACGAACTTTGCGATCAAGGCGCATCTTCCGGTGGAAGGCCTGATCCGGGCGACAGTATTCGATCACTTTTGTGG
>JAEYZX010000016.1 GCA_023427845.1 Bacteroidota bacterium | reverse complement strand
AGATAGCCGACAGCTGGCCGGCCAGCATTGACGACCAACATGCGCGCGATGACTGGGGCTGGAACCACGAATACGAGCTGGAAAACATGACGATCGACATGCTGGAGCATTTAAAGTAATCTTTTATTATTTTTTAAGCTCCTGCAGATATTTGTCGTCGAACGCCGATTTGATTTTTATGACTTCTACAGTATTGTCATTCGGTATCGCGATTGACAATACATATTGTGCGATTTTCCAATCTCCATCAGCTTGTTTTTCCAACACACCCGAACCGCGGCAGAGTTTCATCCAGGTATCGAGCAACTCGTCGAACCATGCTGTTTTTCCGTCGGCACTGAAATAAATATTGCGGTCGACCGGTTTGAAATCCCACGCACGGCCTTTATCAAAAATTGGTTTCGCAAATGCTTTGAATTCAGATTGGTCCCAGTTTTCGGTCGGGTCGGTGCCAATGAAAATTGATCCCGGGGTCATCAACCCGAAATAGGTGTCGAAGTCCGCTTCCGCGGCTGCTCGGTGCCAACTGTCCAATACGCTGCCAACCGCAGTTTCGTTGACCGATTTCTGAGCAGTCGCGCTAACTCCTACAAGCAGCAATAGTAGAAAGTATTTTTTCATGATTATGATTTTCCTATCTGTCGCACTCATGCGGGGAAAGTTACTTTACGTATGCAACGCCGTAAATACAGAATGCATTTAAATCTGTGGCGTCGCAAGGGTTAATTTGTTTTCTAAAAAATAACCTGCAATGCCATGAGATCGGAAGCAATGCAGGTTACGTTCTGGTAAGTTGTAGTGTAATTACGCTGCCACGGCCTGATTTGAAGGTGTAGCAATACGTTTTTTGATTTGTTGTCTGGCAGTATTTTCACGCTCTTTGATTTGGCTCCTGACCCATGCAATAAGGCTGACAAACTGATATTTTTCCTGGCTTGTAATATCTAGGGTCTGAAAATTGTTGTCGTTTGTGTGGATATACAATTTAAAACCCGTACTTCTCGTTATATGCAAGTTGCCGAAAAGTGCCGATAGATAGCCTGTTTTTCTTTTGCTCAAGTAAATCTTGCAAATGTTGCTAAGTGCGACTTTGAGTTTTTTACTTCTGTAGTTAATGCAGAGAACCTCATCGTTTAAGGTCACATGCGGATTTTGAAAGGGTAGTTTTACAGTGGCCATAAGCGTACATTTTAATCATTCTACATCTGTCTGAAGGTAAGTTTTGCGGGGATATAAAGTAACGGCTTTTGCGAATTTATCGAGTTGCAGAATTATTAGGTTTTGTTACACTAATCCCATGTTTTTGAATTGGATAGAAATATTTAATTCCCGGTAAAAATTTCCTTTTTCCCTTTATTGGCGCGGTTTTACGAATAAAGGACGGATTATAATATTGACTGGTTTGCGTTAGCGATTGAAGCGGCTATCCTGTTGCGACGCAGGAGCAACAGATAGTAGCGGAAAGCGCGCCCGCAGGGAACGCCCCAGAGAAACCGGCAGTCGAACGCTACTGCATTATTTTTTACCGAACCACCCTTTCACTTTCTCTAACCATATCGGGTCATCGACATCGTTTTCGAGTAGGAAGCTGTAGGGATGGAGAACCGGAATATGATCGCAGATTATTTTGACGATCGCAAACATCGGCATAAACAGTATCATTCCTGCAATGCCCCAGAGGAGTTCTCCTACCACAATAGACACTATCGTAAAAATCGGACTGATATCAAGGCTTTCGCCTTCAACAAGCGGTTCGATGATGTTGTTGTCGATGATTTGTGCAGCAATAAGTATCCCGGCAATAGGCAGGACCATTTCGGAAGATCCGCCAACTAGCGCCATAGCCAAAGGAAAGAATGCACCTACAAATGCACCCACATACGGAATAATCGTTGGGATCACGGCCACCAATGCAATCAGGATTCCATTTGGGAGCCCGACAATTGAAAATCCAATCATATACACCATAGCCAAAAAAGCCATCGATATAAGCCGTCCAATTAAATACATCCCTGCCACCTGGCTGATTTTATCGAGTTCGCGACTGACTTCCACGCGGTTTTCCTTCTCGACCAGTTTGAGGATGAATTGTTTGTATTTTTCGCGCTTCCACATCAAAAAGAAAAAATACAGCAGCACTAAAACAAATCCGGTTAGCAATCCCATAAATCCGGAAAAGAACTTGCCGAAGAATGAACCGCCCGACTGCGACATTTTATCTACGCCTTTTTGGACATACGACTGCTGTTCCTGCGGTGCGATTCCGTATCGCGATTGTATCCATTCCTGAACATTTTGAATCAATTGTTGCGCCTTGGCCTGCATTTGCGGCATGTCTTCGGCAAGGCTGACTCCTTGGGCTGCGATAATTGCGACGAGCCCCGCGACAAAAAGCACAATTATTAAAACGCCGGTCAATGTCGAACCCACGCGGCTCATTCCCCATTTTTCGAGTTTTCTGCAAACCGGAAGCAGCAGCATCGACAAAAGGATTGCAAACACAAGAGGCACCAACAATTCTTTTCCGTAGTATAAAATAATGGTAGTCAGGATCAGCAAAAGCAATATTGCATTGAGTCGGTATAGCGAAATACTTTTCATAAGGCTCGTTTAGAAGTCACACTAATTTAGGACAAAAATTCACAATAAAATATCGGACTTTCAAAACCTATAAAAATGTACGGCCATCATACGAAAAAGCAGACGCAAAGTGCGCTGAATTCTGCAAATGGATTTAATCGCAACCAATTTGCGTAAAAACAATGCAAACATTGACCTTAATCCTGTAATAAGCGTCGGATTGCCTATTAGTAATTTTATTAAAAAATTACGATTATGAGAAAAAATATCTTTTTGATGTTGGCGGCGGGAATTTTCGCACTGACATCGTGCAGCGACGACGATAATAACAACAATCAAAATGACGATGATGTTGTAGGTACCTATCGTTTGGCCGCGGTTACAGCACCCGGTGAACAGGATTTGAATGAAGATGGCGTGGCATCGGCCGATTTGACCACGGAATACGATTGCTATTCCGATTGGGAAATCGTTTTACATGCAAATCACACGTTCACACGGACATTCAATGTAGTGAGTGCCGTCGACGGAGAACTTAATTGCCAGATGTCGCAAACCGCCTCAGGTACGTGGGAGCGCAACGGACAGACGCTGGTGATGACAAACACCGATGGCGACGGCGAGCTGACTGACACCTTCACCTTTTCGGCCGATGATCAAATACTGACGCAGACAGGTCCGGGCGAATTCCCTACAATTTTTGAAAACATTTTCATAATGGAACCGGGAACGCTTACCACGGTTTATACCAGAGTCGGCGACGAATAGGCTACATTTCTACGTCCTTGCCTTTTTCGTAAAAATTGACGTAGAAAAATTGATTCGGATCGAGTCCAAGTTCGAGAATGGTACTGTTGATCACCTGTAATTTCTCAGGCGATGTATCAGCTTTTGAATGTTTCAGGAACTCAATAAAATGCTCAAGGTTTTCAAATTTGAAACTGAGGTTTGTATTTAATGAGTAGGGTGTGATTTTATAATCATACGGCTGTCCGGTACTCGGGTCAACATTCGGAAGCTGTGAAAATCCTTCTTTCATCATTGTATCAAGGATGAATTTGAAGTTATCTGAAAAGGGAAGTTTATTGGACATGGTCAAACATTTTGTACTAATTTAAAGCTAAAAGCCGAATCGTTTTTGTTTTTAGCAATTTGTTATGAAAAAACCCCGCCTTCAAGACGGGGTTTCGCTTTGTAAAAATCTAAACTACCAAATTTTCACTCGCTTTTCAGGCGCCAGGTATAGCGAATCTCCGGGCTTTATATCAAAAGCACTATAAAATTCGGGGACGTTCCTGACGATCCCATTAACTCTGTATAATGCGGGCGAATGCGGATCGGAAGCAATCTGGCTTCGCAATGATTCTTCGCGCTGCTTTTGATTCCACGTTTGGCCATAACCTATAAACAACCGTTGTTCGCCTGTAAAACCATCGATTACTGGTGCATCTTTTCCGTTGAGGCTCAATTTGTAGGCTTTGAGGGCAATTGACAATCCGCCAAGGTCACCGATATTCTCACCCAAAGTATAGGCTCCGTTAACGCTCAAATCAGGAAATGGCTTGAATTCGTTGTATTGGGCCACTAGTGCACCCGTACGTTTTTTGAACGCCTCAAGATCTTCGGGTGTCCACCAATCGCGCATTACGCCATCGCCGTCGAACGTACTTCCCGAATCGTCAAAACCATGACCGATCTCATGTCCGATTACAGCGCCTATAGCACCATAATTAACCGCATCGTCAACATTCATGTCGAAGAAAGGCGGCTGTAGTATTGCGGCAGGAAATACGATCTCATTCAAAGACGGATTGTAATAAGCGTTTACGGTTTGTGGCGTCATTCCCCATTCTCCCCGGTCAACAGGTTTACCTAGTTTGTTTATTTGCCGGTTGTACTCGAATTCGGTCGCGCGCTGCATGTTGCCATACAAATCGCCCTTCACCACTTTGAGCGACGAATAATCGCGCCATTTGTCGGGATAGCCAATTTTTGGCGTGAACTTCGACAATTTATCGAGTGCCTTCTTTTTGGTTTGCGGCGTCATCCAGTCGAGCTCCTTTATACTTTGCTCGTACGCTTTAAGCAGATTGTTTACAAGTTCAGTCATTTTTGCCTTGGCTTCAGGCGAAAAGTGTTTTTTCACATAAACCTCGCCAACGATCTCCCCAAGATTGTTGTTTACGACGGTCACCGCGCGGCGCCACTGTGGACGTTGTTCGGTAGTTCCGCTTAGGACTTTACCGTAAAAGTTAAAGTTCTCGGCATCAATCTCCGATGTTAGACTTGTGGCAGCACTATGTATCAAGCCCCATTTTAAATATTGTTTCCACGTAGCTATCGGTGTTTTCGCGATGATTGCATCGGCAGCTTTCATATAATCGCGCTGCATGATCACAATGTCGTTCTGGTTCTTGATGTGGGCATTCTCAAGCAATAACTTCCAGTTAAGTTTCGGCATGAGTTTGCTTAGGTCGCCGATTGCAACTTTGGTATAATTGGCGGCATAATTCCGCGTATCTTCTTTTGCCATATGTTTTGATGCCAATTCGGTTTCAAGTGCCATGATTGACTTAGCGGCTGCATCAGCATCATTGATTTTTGCAAGTTTCAGCATGTTTGCGATATGTGAAACATACTTTGACCGGATGTCTTTCGACTTTGCATCAGACAGCATGTAATATTCGCGATCGGGAAGCCCCAAGCCGTTTTGCCACGTATACAGCATGTATTTTGTGGGATCTTTTAAATCGGATTCAACTCCGACTGAAAAAGGGAACATAATACCCGATTTGTTCGCTTTTCCAAAAAAGGCTGCAAGATCATCGTGGTTTTTAATTGCATCGATCTGAGCGAATTCGACCGAAAGCGGATCAATACCTTTTTCATCACGCGCTTTTTGGTTCATATACGAGTCATAGAAATCGCCAATCTTCTGTTCGTTTGAACCGGCCGCAAAGTTGCCTTTGGCCGATTCTTCGATGATGGCTTTCACATCGTCCTGCGCCTTGTCGATAATTGTTTCGGCCACGCCAATCGACGACTTATCGGCAGGTATCGGATTGTCTTTCATCCATTTCCCGTTTACGTATGCATGGAAATTATCGCCGGGTTTCACAAGCGTATCCATATTTTCTGCAATAATGCCGGACGGCAGCTGCTCCTTGCTTTCGAATCTAACGCACGAAGACAATGTTGCCAGTGCCGCTGCAGCAAGAATGAGGTTCGATTTTTGTTTCATATTTTATTGGATAATGCTAATATGTATCGATATTACGCAAATTGTTACCTGATTTTTGCGATGAAATAAGATGTTGTTAATCGCTTTATTAACAATAACGTTTTTGTACTTTTGCACCGTGCTTGAAATCCTTAAAAAATATCGGATCTTCTTTATCGTAATGGCCTTTATTTCGGCAATTATCGTCACGTCATTTTATTCTGCTCTCAAACCACCAAAAATATTGCCCGTTTACGATCCGGCTGATGTAAACCCCGAACTGGTCGACAGCACAATGCAGCATGTTAGCAGAAACCACAGGATCGCCGACTTTTCGTTCGTGAATCAAAACGGTAAAACAATCACACAAAAAGATTACGAAGGAAAAATTTATGTCGCTGATTTCTTCTTTACGACATGCGGTTCGATTTGCCCAATCATGACCGATAATATGCTGACGGTTCAGGAAGCAATTAAGAATAATCCAAAAGTGATGCTGTTGTCGCACACGGTGATGCCTGAAGTGGATAATGTAGAAGTGCTGAAAAAGTACGCTGTAGAAAAAGGTGTGATCGATAGTAAATGGAACCTTGTGACCGGCGACAAAAAGGAAATTTATTCGATGGCACGCAAATCGTATCTCGCGGTAAAGCTTGGCAAACCCGAAGAGCTGTATGATATGGTACACACCGAAAACTTTGTATTGGTCGATTCGCAACGTCGCGTTCGCGGATTCTACGACGGAACAGATCAAAAGGAAATCGATCGCCTGATTGAAGACATTCAGTGGCTTTCGGAACAGGACAACTAAGCAAATAATTTGTTAATCGGCATTCAGGACCCTCGAATACCGATAAATTTACTAATTTTGCCTTATTCAATCTAAATAAGAATTGCAAACTACGATCAATCTGCTTCGAAAAGGTGAAAGAGCCGTAATCACGGACTTCGACATCGAAACAATCCCGTTAAAACTTTTAGAGATGGGCTGTCTTCCGGGCAATACAGTCGAAATGCTGCAAATCGCGCCATTCGGTGATCCGCTGTATCTCGACGTAAACGGCTCGCATCTTGCAATACGTATTGAAACGGCTAAGCAAATCGCCGTTGAAATCATCGAAAAAAAATAATGACCAACGAGAATATAAATGTCGCGCTGATCGGTAATCCGAATGTTGGAAAAACCTCTGTTTTCAACCAACTCACAGGACTAAAC
>JAEYZX010000154.1 GCA_023427845.1 Bacteroidota bacterium | reverse complement strand
TCGGAAGTGACAGTTATCATCACATTGTCATCGGGTTCGATCGGATTGGCGTATGACTGGACAGTTGGATTAAGCGCGTCAGGATCCTGAAGGTATATGATTTTCTTGTTTGAAGCACATGACGCAAAAAGCATTAATAAAACGGCAACCAATGCGCCAATAGAATGTCTAAAATTCATTTTTGTTCAAATATATTAAAATTGCAGATAGCATTTGGGCTACCCGCCGTTAAAAGTCCAATGTTTCAAAAACCGAATTCATACTTTTAAACTCGGGCACAATCTTTTTCATCCGCGCAACAATCCCGTCATGCGAATCATTTCCGGTCTCCTTAAGCAATTCGCCGATGGCTGCATTTATACTGTCAAAATCATCGCAATTCTCCTGGGCAATCATTATTTTAAGATTATGCGTTGGCAATGTGCGCGAGGTATCGTTCAGCAATTCCTCGTAAAGTTTCTCACCGGGCCGCAGTCCGATGATTTTAATTTCAATATCCTTATTTGGTATATAGCCGGCAAGTCGGATCATTTTTTTCGCCAAATCCAAAATACGCACCGGTTTGCCCATGTCGAAGATGAATATTTCGCCGCCTTTCCCCATTGCACCTGCTTCGAGTACCAATTGACAAGCCTCGGGGATGGTCATAAAATAGCGTATGATTTCCGGGTGTGTGATCGTTACTGGGCCTCCTTGCTGAATCTGTTCGGTAAACAATGGAACAATCGATCCGTTGGACCCGAGCACATTGCCAAATCTCGTTGTGATGAATTTTGTGCCCCTCTCGATGTTTCCATTGTAGAATTGAAGCGATTGTACATACTTTTCGGCAATTCGCTTGCTTGCCCCCATTACGCTACTCGGATTGACGGCTTTATCGGTCGATACCATCACAAAACGATCGGCCTTGAAACGTTCGGCACAATCGGCCAATATTTTGGTTCCCATCACATTCGTATAGACCGCCTGTTCGGGATTTTCTTCCATCAAAGGCACGTGCTTATAGGCCGCGGCATGATAAACCACATCCGGCCGGTAGGTTGCAAACACCTGATTGATTACAGCTGCGTTTCGGATATCGGCTAGTACAGTATGGATTTTTGATTTTCTTTTTTTGTTGTCCAATTCAAGTCGCAGGCTATGTAGCGGGGTTTCGGCCTGATCCAGCAGAATTACCTTAAGCGGGTTAAATTCAAGCACCTGTCGCGTGATCTCGCTTCCGATTGAACCCGCGGCTCCGGTAATCAATATGGTTTTTCCATTGAGCTGCGCCGAAATAGATTCCATGTCGAGCACGATGGGCTTGCGCTCAAGCAAATCCTCAATATCAAACGTTTTAACCTTTTTCGAAATTTGCTGTTCGTCTTCCCAGTCGGTTATCAACGGAACAGTATACACCTTGAAATTGTACTCGAGGCATTCTTCAACAATTGCGATTATTTCTTCCTGTGTCAGACTTTTTTCGGCCATAATAAGCGCGTCGGCTTTCATCGCGCGAAGGATCACATGGATGCTTTTTGTCTGGCTAACGATGGGAAGGTTCAGTATGCTTTTTGATGTTTTGCTGTGATGGAATTTATCGATAAATCCGAGCAAACGGAATCTCGCAGGCATTTCGGTGCGGAGTGCGTTCGCTACTGAAATAGCGTTTGCATCGGCTCCATATATTACTGCTTTGACGAGTCGCTTACGGTCTTCATGATGCATATAACGTTCAAATACGTACTTCACCAGGATCCGGAAAAGGAACAGTAAGAGAAACGAAATAACATGATTGATGAAAAGCCCGGTATTCAGGAAAAACTTCTCGTCGAAAAAAATGTCGGCAAAAAGGTTAATTGAAATCAGTATTGCGAACGACGATGTGGTCGATATCAATAATTTGACTCCGTCGATAAAGGTCGAATGCCTGATGATACCGGCATACGTACGAAAAATCAGGAAAAAAACTGCGTTAACCAGGATGATTACAAGATAGCGGAGCGGCGTATTCAGGTTATCGTTGAAAATACTGTTCAGGGTCGAGACGATCCCGTAGGTGATGATGCAGGAAACCAGGACAATGAATACATCAATAAGAAAAATTATCCATCGAGGCAAATATCCCAGATTACGGATCTTTTTATCCGACAGAGTTGCCATGAACAATCTTAAAAATTCTGCACTTGATTTGCGCATGCTGTACTTGCTTTAGGCAAAAATATTGAATTATGTTAATTAACGCTCTTTTTATTCAAAAAACCGACTAACGACGCTTTTTATTCTCTGTCTATCATCATCGGTGAGGTTCGATCCCGATGGCAGGCATAGGCCATTTTCAAATAGGATTTCGGCAACATTTCCTCCGTAGTACGGATAGTTCTCAAACACCGGCTGCATGTGCATTGGTTTCCACAGCGGCCGCGACTCGATGTTGTTTGCTTCGAGCGCCAGACGCAAATCTTCCCTTGATTTGCCGCTTTGGGCGGGATCAATAAGTATGGCAGTCAGCCAATGATTGGAATGCATTTCCGACGATGGTTCTGAAAAGACCGTCACCGAAGAAATATTTTTAAACAGATCAATATAGAACTGATGCATTTCCCGGCGCAGCTCAATATGTTTGGCAAGGACTTCCATCTGCCCTCTTCCGATTCCCGCACAAATGTTGCTCAGTCTGTAATTATAACCGACTTCGCTGTGTTGATAATGCGGCGCGTTATCACGTGCCTGTGTTGCAAGGAAGACTGCTTTTTCTTTCAAGGCGCTGGTCTTTGCAACAAGAGCACCACCACCTGAGGTCGTAATGATTTTATTTCCATTGAACGACAATACTCCGATATCGCCAAAAGTGCCGCACATCTGGCCCTTGTATGTGCTTCCCAGTGCTTCGGCACTGTCTTCAAGAACGGGGATTTGATAGCGATTGGCTACTGCCCTGATTTCATCTACCTTGTATGGCATTCCATACAGATGTACCGCAATTATGGCTTTGGGTTTCCGGCCTTTCGAAATCCGGTCTTTGATAGCGGCTTCGAGGAAGTCGGGCGACATGTTCCAGGTATCGGGTTCGCTGTCGACGAAAACAGGCGTGGCGCCCACATACATTATGGGGTTGGCCGATGCCGAAAAAGTAAAACTCTGGCAAATTACCTCATCGCCGGCTTTTACACCAAGCAGGATCAGTCCCAGATGCAGAGCCGCCGTCCCTGAACTCAGCGCCGCAATGTGCGAGCCATTTCCGATAAAGTTTTCGAGATCGTTTTCAAATCCGCTAACGTTTGGGCCAAGCGGTGCCACCCAATTTGAATCGAATGCCTGTTGGACAAACTTTTGCTCACATCCACCCATGTGTGGCGATGAGAGCCATATTTTTGAGTTACTCATTACAGAAGACAGAATTTAGCGGTAAAATTAAATCTTCTGACGCGAAAATCGGGCATTTCCGGCGGAAAATGTAAAGTTATCCAAAAACGGTTTTCCAGATGATGACGATATCGCCCCAAAACGATCTGGTATAATAATAATCCAGATTCAGCTTGACCTTATCCGGAAACAAAATCGAATCGTTGTATTCCAACGGGTTTGGTTGCGCTGCGAGAATTGCCTCCTCGTTACGGTATTTTAATGAGGCCGGACTCGTAATCCCCGGGCGGAGTTCGAGAATTTTGCGCTCTTTGCCAGTCAATTTATCGTAATATCCGGGAATGTCGGGCCGTGGACCCACGATGCTCATTTCGCCTTTCAACACATTGATCAACTGTGGAAACTCGTCGATTTTGGAGCTGCGCAAAAAATCGGAAAACCGGTTTATTCGGCCGGTTTTAGGATGCATTGTCCGAAATTTATAGATCCTGAACGGCGCTCCATGCCGGCCGATGCGGATTTGACTAAAGATACTATCGAAGTTGTAGAGGATTGCCAGCAACAGATAGATCAGTATCAACAGCCAGCTCAGAAGGATTATGGCTACCAGTGCAAAACAAAAATCAAAGATTCTTTTTGCCATGATAATTTTATTGATCGAGTTTTCGGATGATCCTGGACGGATTTCCAACTGCGACAGAATTATCCGGAACGTCTTTTATCAACATCGATTGCCCGCCAATGCGCGAATTGCTTCCGACCGTAATCCCTTGGATGGTTGTGGCGCCGATACCAATGTCGCCACAAGGCATGATTTTTGTAAAACCTGCGAGGTTTACACCAGGGGCGAGCGTCGAATATTCGCTTATCGTACAATTATGCCCAATCGCACAATTCATGTTCATGATTACAAAATCCTGCAAAATACATTCATAATTTATTGAGACACCGGGATACAGTATAATTCCTCTGCCCAACCCGACTTTATTTGAAATCCAAACGTTCGGCGCTATGAAGTTCGGAAAGTCTACGTTTTTTCCGGCAAGCGTCTTTGCTATTTTGCTTTTAAATACCGGATTCGCAATTCCGATCACGACGCAAAGCGGGTCGTTTTCCAAATACTTATCGATTGTATTCACAGCACCAAGCACTTTGTTCCCATAAAGAACCTTATTGGTCTTGGCAGGATCGTCGTCGAGAAAACCCAGCACCTCATAATCGCCAAAAAGAGCCGAATTATAAGAGATGAATCCGCCTATATTGCCCGCGCCGATTATCAGTAGTTTTTTGCTCATTTTATAAACTTAGTCAATTCTGCCTTCATGCCTTTTCCGACCGGAAGCTGCCATAAAAGTTTGCACCAATTGTGATTTCCCTCGATCAGTTCGGGACCGTTTTCTGTGACCGCTATGTCCCAACCCACCGATCGGTTCTGCGGCGACACAAATACCGCCTTCTCCATCATCTTTTTTATCTCGTTCCAGAATGGCACCTGGAATCCGACAATCTCTACACCCGTTACGGGATGTACAGTCACAGGTTCACGTGTTATGTCGCTGAACACGGCAGGTCCCGAGACCCTTCCGGTGTCAATGTCGACAGGGGCTGCCGGATTTCCCGCCGCCATATTGTCGACTTGTGAATTAATTGTGATACGAAGGCGGGCGCCAAGATAGTGCAGCTTGCCATCTTCCAATTGCGTAAATACGCGGATCGTATTCAGTCCCGACGGCGATAATTGCATAATGTCGGGATGCTGTACGACATACTCCTCCAGAAGATCAAAATTGTTTCCGTCCAAAAATTTTAAAAGTGAGTCGGGAGTATGATCTTTTGAATTCAGGATTTCAACTTCCGCGCCGACCTGGCCTTTTGAACCCTTGGCAACCATTTTCCCGCTTGGATTATTGAGCAATTCAGCCAGCAATGACGGATTTCTTTTTAATTGCGATATCGATGCCGACTTCCGAATAACAAAGTCTTTGAATTTTTCGAGAAAAAGGATTTTATCTTCAAGTACGTCACGAACCGCCTTTGGATTCATTTTCAATTGATATTCGTACATGAAGCCGGTTCCGGCGTAAGTTTCACGCTGTTTTTTATCGAGTTCGTAAAAACGGAAATAGAAATAATCCAGTATCGAAATGTTATAGGTTAGCGAAGACTGGATCACGTCTTTCCATAATCCAAACCGTGACATGCCCGATGCGCGTGCCTGTTTTTCGAATTTGGCAAATTTGGTTTTGTCAAATTCCTTCAGGTAATAGGCAAAATATAGTAGTCTTTTCAAAATCAGTTTTTTCCGTTAAATGGCTCCATCGGACGCTCGGCGCTTTGGTTAACCCCTTCCTTTCGAATCACTTTCAAAATAGTCATCCAAAGAATTTTTATGTCTAAAAGTAGCGAAACATTGTCGATATAGTACACATCGAGTTTGAATTTGTCGCCCCAACTTATGCTGTTGCGCCCATTGACCTGCGCCCAGCCGGTAATGCCGGGACGTTCTTCATGTCGGCGCATCTGTTCGTCAGAATAGAGTGGTATATATTTAAACAGCAATGGCCTCGGGCCAACGAGACTCATGTCGCCTTTCAGAACATTCAGCAACTGCGGCAATTCGTCGATCGATGTTTTTCGGATAAACGCGCCTGCTTTCGTGATCCGCAGTTTATCGGGCAGCAAGTTTCCCGATTCATCACGCGCATCGGTCATTGACCTGAATTTTATGATGTGAAATGGTTTTGTGTTTTTTCCCGGACGTTCCTGCAGAAAAAATGGCTTGCCGGAATTTTGCACGTATAAAATCAATGTAACAATCAGAATTACCGGCGACAGTATTATAAGGCCACAAAGAGATGCTGTAAAGTCGATTATCCGTTTAAAAAATCTGCTGTACATTATACATTTATATTTTGCAGTTGCAATTGATATTCCTCCAATAATGCTTCCCAAACGGATTGCTGCTCGTATTTTTTAATAATATTTGGGCGTGAAGCGCCAGCAAATCTATCGCGTAATTCTTTGTTGAGTAATAGTTCGGTCATAGCATTTGCCAACCGTACCGTATCTTTCACCGGAACAATCATTCCGTTCAGATCCGGGATTATTATTTCATTACTGCCATTAATATCGCTAACGATGCACGGCAACCCCATCGCTCCGGCCTGGAGCACTACATTGGGAAAACCTTCGCGATAACTTGGGAATACAAAAATATCACTTATTTCGAGGTAAGGTCTAATATCGTCATGTCGACCGACACTTAAGATCTCAGGTGTTTCGTTCATTTTTTTGAGCGTATCAGGCCCCAAAACGCCATTTTCTTTTTCAAGCGGTCCCACCAGTAACAATTTGGCATTGCTATTTGGCCGTTGTTCGAGCAGATTTAAAAATGCAGCAATCAATTCGCGGATGCCTTTTTCGATACAAAGCCGTCCAACAAAACAAAATACAATGTCATCAGACCGCAGCGACAGGTTTTCGCGCAATGCCGATTTTTCGGCGCCGGACAGGGTGGGTGTAAAATGCTTCGTGTTAATACCGTTCGAACTGCCGTCGCCAATCACCTTTATTTTTTCAGCACTACAAAACTTATTTTCCAAAATGATACGCTGCAGGCCGGTCGAATTTGGGTAAATTTTGTGCGCGCAACTATAGGTCAGTCGTTCGATATTTTCGAGCAATCTTCGCCGGGCACCCGTGGTTTCCACTAACGGAAGCCCTGCAACAGTGTGCAGCCGGATTGGAACGCCTGCCATTTTTGCGGCCAACATTCCGAGCAGGCCGGCTTTTGGGGTATGCGTATGCACAATCTGAGGCTTGATTTTTGAAATAAGCCGATACAGTTTCCACAGCGCACCAAGGTCGTGCAGCGGTGAAATGGTGCGTTTCATTTCGATCGCGTGCATTTTGATCCCTTCGCGCTGTGCAACTTCGTTAAAATGTTTTTCATCGTAACTTGTAGCACCGTGGACCTCGAAATGGCGGTTCATAAATTCAAGTTGTCCTTTGAGAAGGATGTTCATTGAAATTGGAACAGTCGTAATGCGTAAAATTTTCGGCTCCATACTAGGTCGGAATCGATACATTGTTAACGACAAATTTGAATTTTCCGCTGGATTCGCGAGCAATGTCATCGACTATTTCAATAGTAAGCACAGAATCGCGGCCAAATTTATGCGTGAATTCTTCGAGCAGGATTCGACGATGATTTT
>JAEYZX010000153.1 GCA_023427845.1 Bacteroidota bacterium | reverse complement strand
TTGGCATACTGCTTCATGTATTGTGCCCTTTTGTAGGCCTGCAGGAAATTTTCGGACGATAATAAAAACATCGCGCGACTTTGTGCCGACCTGCTTTTATAGGACTTCACGATCATATCGGCATAATCTTTCTTAAGTTCGGCCAGATCCTTTTTGAGTTTATTGATCTGCAGCTGATTCCGATACATATCGTCATTCAATAACTTAGTCTGCCGTTCGGTCGTGTTTATTAGGTTCTCCTTGAGTTTGATTTTATTTTCCTTCAAAATAATTTGCGACACAACCGACTTCTCCTGTTTTTTAACGGAAGTTAAAAGTCGTTCATTGTCACGAATTTCCTTCTGGATCTGCGCCTTACGCTGTTCAAGTTTTTCTTGTTGGGTTTGACCCCACGCGACAGCATTCAGCAGAATAAAAAATAAACAAACTATGACTTTTGGCATAAAAAAAATATTTGTTGCAAATCTAATCAATAAATACGCGTTCATAGCCATCAGGCACGCTATAAGGAAAAGAAAGGTCTTCGTTAAATGTAACCGTATCGTATTTGATGCTTATTGTAGTTTTCCCTTTTTGTTGCAGTGCCGCAATCAGTAATTGCGATGGGAAAGCTTTGCCTGAATAATTCGAATAACCCGGGTAAGTAACCGTCAATTCCCGACCGCGCGTTTCCTGGACGATCTGCTGTTTTTTGATAAGGAAATTTTCACCTTCAAAATAAAACGATTTTTTGGTGATATTGGCGGCCGCAGCATCGAGTTTGTAAAGCTTGTCCTCGATAGAGGAAATATATTTTTCCTTCGTCAAATCATCAATTGCTTTGCCAATCAGCATATTCTGGACTTTTTGGAAATCCAAATCAGCGCCCAACCAACGACTTAATGTGGTATAGTCGCCTTCAAAATAATTGTTGTTGATTTTTTCGTAGTACTTTACTTCCGACGGAGTGATCAGCGCTTTGGCCATTGTTATCCCAAAAAACCGGATGCTGACCAATATCTTCTCATCCTTCTGGATCCTGATTTCAGCAGTTACGTTATGGGTTTGATTTGGATCGCTGTACCGCGCCGATGATTTGATATAAACGGTTGAAAAATCCGATGCGTTGGCGTAATGGCCGGCAATGATATTCTTCGACGCCATTTCATTTTCGGCTGTGCCTTCCGCCAAAACGGCTTTGGTCTTGCATGATGCAAACAATCCGAATACCAGAATGAACGCTATATATCTTTTCATTTACTTTTCTGTTTGAGTAATTTTTCGGCCTTTAGGAAATAGCTTTCCTTTTTAGCTGCATCTCCAAGCCCGTTGAAAGCCTCACCCAACTGGATATTGAAATTGATTTCCATCGTTATGTCGTCAACAAGATAATCGAGTCCCATTTCAAGCAAATCCTTCGCCTTTTTATAATTCTTTAATTGGTTGTGTGCCATTCCCGCATAATAGTAGAACTGCGGCTGAAGCGGAAACGTCTCGATCATTGATTCGGATGCCGTAGCCAGCTTGGCGTACTGCTGCCCATCGGTATATACGGTAAAAAGCAGCACATGCGTTTCAAGGTCTTCGGGAGTGGTGGCGAGATGCTGTTCGTAATATTTAGCAGCCTGCTCCCAATTTTGTTTGTTGTGATAGAACTTGCCGATTTCCTTCGCAACTGCAACTTCGCGATCGTTGTCGAAATACGCAATCGCTTTTTGAAGATCGTCTTCAAACTCCGGTTTGTCTTTTGCGAAAATCAAAAACTCATTGAGTACGCGGTGGCGGATTTTATTGTCGATTTTATTGCTTGCCAAAACCGTATTCATCGATTTGATCGCTTTCGCAGCATCGTTATTGTCTAAATGGAATTTGAAAAGACTGACCTGCGCCCATTCGGAAGTCGGGATTTCCTTTTCAAGTTTCAATGCGATTTCACGGGCTTTTTGTTCCTGATCACTTTCGGAATAGAGATAGATCAATGAAATGTAGTTTTCTTCATTTTTCGGATCTTTTTCAATCTGCTCCAGCAGGTTTTCGCGTTCGGCACCTTGATATTTGGCATCGCGAAGGATTGCCTTTTTATAGTTGTCGCGCCTTTCCGATTTTCCGACGGTCTCGTTAAGTTCATTGATAAGGTCAAGTGCTTTGTCGAATTGCTGCGTGTTCATATAAAGTGAAACCAGGTCTTCTTTATAATCGGCTTTAAAATCGATCAGCCGTTTTACGATTTCAATCGCGCCCGGCCAATCGCGCGTTTCATACCGAACATCGTACATCCCAACCAAAGCCCATTTGTTTTCCGGATTCAGGTTTGAAGCCGTTTCAAACGACTCATACGCTTTTTTATAATTCTTCATCGCAAGATAGTTCTTGCCCATTTCGAAATAAACAGTGGGATTTTTTGGCTCCATTTCGAGGCACTTTTCAAGAGCGGTTATTGCCTTGTCGTTGTTGTCGATGCCTTTTTGTTTAAGCGCTTCGTAGAACGATTCCTGAAAAGCATCAGTTGCCAGTGCGATGTCGTCGGGTTCTTCCTGAGCATAAAATGCCGAAGGAACCAGAAGAATTGCAACGAAATATAGAAGTAAAGCGCTTTTTTTCATTTTATTTTATTCTAGTACGGAGTAGTCTCCGATGCTGATGCTCGTAAATTTCCCGTCAAATTTGGCATGGCTTCCAATCATAGCATTGTCGAGGTTGGCATTGCTGATTTTTGAATGATCCTGCACAAGGCTGTTTTTTATTGAACCATCGCTGACTTCACAGCCGTCGCCAAGTGAAACATTCGGTCCCACAGTTGCGTTGGTCAACACCACATCTTTCCCGATATAACAAGGCGGAATAATCTGCGAGTTCTGAATTTTTACGTTTCCGTTTACCAAATCCTGTCCGTCGGAATGTAGAAAACCGAGCAGCCTCGAATTCGTTTCGACAGTTACATTTTTATTTCCGCAGTCCATCCATTCATCGACTTTACCCGGAACAAATTTCATGCCTTTAACCTTCATGTTTTCCAGTGCGTCGGTTAATTGATATTCGCCGCCTTTTACAACATTGTTATCGAGCAGATATCGGAGTTCACTTCGCAGTGTTTCTCCCGATTTGAAATAATAGATTCCGATTATTGCAAGATCGGACACAAATTCCTTTGGCTTTTCTACAAAATCGATGATTTTGTTATCCGAATCGAGCTGGACAACGCCAAATGCACTTGGATCTTCGACCTGCTTGACCCAAATTACGCTGTCGGCTGTGGTATCTAACGTAAAATCGGCGCGAAAAAGTGTGTCGGCATATGCAACAACGATCGGACCATCCATTGATCGTTCTGCACACAAAATGGCATGGGCAGTTCCGAGTGCTTCATTCTGATAATATATTGTTCCTTTCGATCCCAGTTTTTCTGCAATCGCGATCAGGTCTTTTTCGACTTTGGTACCGAAATCTTTGTGGATGATGAATGCAATCTCTTCGATCGGCTGGTTGATCACCGAGGCAATATCCTCGACCAAACGATGCACGATCGGTTTACCTGCAATCGGGATCAAAGGTTTTGGGACTGTTAGCGTATGTGGGCGTAATCTTGAGCCGCGCCCGGCCATTGGTACTATTATTTTCATTTATTTCAATTTAAAAATTTATCAATGTAACAATTAAACAATTCACAAATCCGGAAAAATCCGATTGAGTCCGTAAACTATTGGTACATCGGTACATTGCTACATTATTTAACCCCGGTGCTTCCAAACCCGCCTTCACCGCGTGATGTTTCGGAAAGCGATTCGACTTCATTCCACTCTGCGCGTTCGTGTTTTGCTATTATGAGCTGGGCGATCCTTTCGCCATTTTCTACAACGAACGGTTCGTTCGATAAATTTACTAAAATCACACCGATCTCGCCGCGGTAATCGGCATCGATGGTGCCGGGCGAGTTGAGTACGGTGACTCCTTTTTTAGCTGCCAATCCGCTGCGTGGTCGCACCTGTGCTTCATATCCTATTGGAAGTTCTATGAATAATCCTGTTTTTACGATGGCTCGTTCAAGCGGATTTAAGGTAATTGTTTCCGATAGGCTGGCACGAAGGTCCATCCCTGCCGATGCGATTGTCTCATAATTTGGCAGTTCGTGCTGCGATTTGTTGATGATGTTGATTGTCATATGGTGTTTTTTGGTGCGTAGCTTATAGCCACAAATTTCACGAATTTCGACGAATTTTTTATTGTCTCGGTTGATAGGACACTCGAACCCAAACGTTTTTGCCGGTTAGGACATCGCCCTAGCCCCGATAGGAGCGGCATCCTTTTTCGTGCTTCTTTAGCACGGAAAAGATATAGCGAATAGCGGGATCAGCTTCCTTTTTTCAAAATAGAATTAAAGACGTCCCTTTCGCTGTAATATATAAAGCCGCTGAATACGATCAGTAATGCAGC
Organism: Bacteroidota bacterium; assembly: GCA_023427845.1. GTDB lineage: Bacteria > Bacteroidota > Bacteroidia > Flavobacteriales > Flavobacteriaceae > Flavobacterium. The sequence goes on along the minus strand of JAEYZX010000153.1, from coordinate 8,796 downwards.
ACCCACATAATAATTTTCCCTGAAGCCGTAAAATGAGATTGCCGAAAACCCGATCGATAAAATCAGGTAGGCGAATATTTTTTTAAGATCGTACGGAATCGGGTAATATTTGTTTCCCAGATAATACGAAATAAACATCATGGTGCCATATGCGGCGAGGGTTGCAATTGCCGACCCGTAATAACTGTAGGTTGGAATTAGCAGTAAGTTCAATGCAAGTGTGACCAGCGCGCCGATCAGTGAGATATAGGCACCGATCCTGGTCTTGTCGATCAGTTTGTACCAAATGGACAGGTTTGTATAGATGCCAAGGAAAAAATTCGCAAGGATTATTAGCGGGACGACTTTCATCGCTTTCCAATAGGCCTGGTTGTCGAGCAGCAGCAGTTTCAGTAAATCGGCCGTGACGATGACCGCAAGCAATATGAACGATCCGAAAATCACAAAATATTTTGTGATGACCGCATAGGTTTGTTTGGCGTTGTCCTTTCCGGCGTGGCTGAAGAAAAACGGTTCAATGCCTAAACGGAATGCCGTTGCGAACAGTGTCATGAAAAGGGCAAGCTTGTAACAGGCAGAATAGGCGCCGACTTCCGATTTTGCAATGTTTTCCGGAAGTAATTTTTCGAGCAGGATTTTGTCGAAATGCTCGTTTATGGCAAATGCTACTCCGGCGAAAAGAATCGGCCAGCCGTAGCGTATCATTTTCTTCCATAGTCGGGCATCAAAATGCCATTGAATTGCGAGATAATTAGGCGAGAGCACGAGGAACGTGAGCAGGCTTGCGATCAGGTTCGACACAAAGATATATCCGATTTCAAAGTTTTCGATGTACATGCTGCCCATGATGCTATCGGGATTTGCCGATGCGATTCCGGGTAGAAACAGCAGGAAGAATACGTTGAGTCCGAGGTTCACGATCACATTCCCGATTTTTAGAGCGGCATATACGGTAGGACGCTGTTTTGCGCGAAGTCTTGAAAACGGGATTATTACGAGTGCATCGAGCACCAAGATCCAGATTGCATACGTGATATATTGTGAATCGATGTTGGACCATTGTCCGAGTGTATTTCGGAACACCAATGCAACGAGAAGGAAAACCATTGAAGTCCAGAACACCGATATTGTAGAAGTCGCCACTACGTTTTGTTTGTCATCGACGCTGTTGTAAAAACGGAAAAATGCCGTTTCCATTCCGTATGACAGAATTACGTTGAAGAACACCATATAGGCTAGAAGGACAGAAACTTCGCCATATTCGGAAGTCGGTAGAATGTCGGTATAAAGCCTGACCAGAAAGAAGCTCAGCATCCGCGGCAAAACCGTTGCTAATCCGTAGATGGCAGTCTGTTTAAAAAGGCTTTTGTATAATCCCAAAGTCGGTTTTCTTATAGCACAAAAATACCAATTTCTTTTTGGAATAACAGCGGCACCAGGAGCCATTCACAATGATTTTGAGCTATTTCGAATCTGATTCAGTTACATTTTGCAAATGATTTAAATAGAACCGACTATTGATTTTTATTACAAATGTCGCATTTTGCAATTGTGAACGAACGTAGGCATCAATGTTTGAGGCGTCGATACAAAAAAAAAGCTGAGAACCCGGAAGTTCCCAGCCTTTATTTTTAAGTGCTTAAATTAATTTTTTATCAATTTGAAACTATGTTGGCTATTGTGGCCGAAAAGTTTGACGATATACGATCCGCTTGCAAGCGTGCCTATATTCATTCGAAAGTTCGTATCAGCCATCGTTTGTGCAAGCACTTCCTGGCCTAAAAGGTTGTAAATTTTTACTTCTGAAATAACCGAATTATAATCGATATTCAGCATGTCCTGTGCCGGATTTGGATAGGCCGCGAACGCCGACATATCGAAATTCGATGTCTGCAAAGCGTCGGCAACGGTTACAGCATAATCTTCAACTTCACCGTATTCCCAGTAGCTTGTGCACGGATCCGGACCTTCATACGCGCGGTCGTACACAATCATTACGCGCATTTGCGTAGTTCCCAAAACAGCGTCCTGAGGAACTGTAATGTCCATAGTATACGTTCCGCTTGTCATTGCATCTTCCACGACGACATAAACTTCGCCCGGATCATCAAATACACCGTTTTGATTCCAATCAAAAAACACATCAATAGAATCGTATTCATCCACTTCGATACTCACAGATATTGGATAGGTTTCCCCAATATTTACGTTAGCACTACCAATTGAGGTAAAATCCTGCGCCAGACCATAAAAATCTTCGGTGGGGTTGTCGATGCCGGCAAAATTAACATTTGTGATGTACTCATACTCACCATCCCATTCGGTCTCATTGCAGTATTGCGCAGTGGCGCTGTAAGATCCGGATAGTAACGACAACATGGTCAACATCCCGAAGCGGCTTTTGTAGTTCTCAAAAATTCCAGGTAAAATTTTAATCATAATATAAAAATAAGGTTAGAAGGCCAATATATAATAAAAATCAGAAAAGCCGCACAAAATGTACGGCTTTTATAAAAAATAAAATATTAGTCTTAACCTTTCAATGCTTCCGCACCACCAACGATTTCGAGGATTTCGTTTGTAATTGCTGCTTGACGCGCTTTGTTGTAAGTCAGTTTCAACTGATCGCGAAGTTCGGTTGCGTTGTCGGTAGCTTTGTGCATTGCCGTCATACGCGCGCCGTGTTCTGATGCAAATGAATCGCGCAATGCTTTGTACAATTGTGTTTTTAGCATTATTGGGATCAACGTCAGAACGATTTCTTCTTTTGACGGTTCGAAAATATAATCGGTTGTAGAAACCGGTTTATCAGACGCAATAGGTGCCAATGGCAGAAATTGCTCAGTTTGGATAATCTGCGTTGCCGCGTTTTTGAACTGGTTGTAAACCAAAACCACCTTGTCGTACTTTCCGTCGAGGAAAAGTTGCGTTGCCTCATCGGCGATTGCAGCAGCATTTTCAAAATTCAGTGTATCGAAGATTGAAGTATGGTTTGTTAGAACAGTATTGGATTTTCGGATGATATCGTTACCTTTTTTACCAATAGTAATGAAATCAACTTTTTTGCCAGCATAGACCGTTTCGGTCAACCGACGTGTTTCTTTCACCACGTTCGAGTTGAATGCACCGCTCAAACCTCTGTTCGATGTAATCGCAATCACCAAAATCCGCTTCACTTCACGTTGTGCAGTAAATGCTCCTCCTGCATCACCTTCAAGCGTGGCCGAAAGATTTTGCAAAAGCTCGGTCAGTTTTTCGGCATAAGGCCGCATTGCAGTGATTGCATCTTGTGCTTTCTTCAGCTTTGCAGCAGAAACCATCTTCATTGCCGATGTGATTTGCATCGTCGATGAAACGGAGGTAATTCTGTTACGGATTTCCTTTAAGTTTGCCATATCTCTGGTGTAGGGTTTAGGGTTAAGGGTATAGGGAGCTATACACCCTATACCCTATACCTTATTCCATATTAATTGTATTTTGCTGAAACTTCTTTAGCTGTCCTTTCGATCACGTCGGTGATTTCGTCGGTCAGTTTTCCTGCTTTCAACTGATCAAGAACATCTCTGTGCTTGTTGTTCAGGAATTCAAGGAAGTCTTTTTCAAATTCTTTTACTTTTTCAACAGGTACGTTACGAAGCAGGTTTTTAGAACCGGCATAGATAATCGCGACCTGATCTTCAACAGTATACGGATCGTTCAAACCTTGTTTAAGGATTTCAACGTTTCGTCGGCCTTTTTCGATTACGTTCAATGTAACCGCATCGAGATCGGATCCGAATTTCGCAAACGCTTCCAATTCACGGAACTGCGCCTGGTCAAGTTTAAGTGTTCCCGCAACTTTCTTCATCGATTTGATCTGAGCGTTACCTCCAACACGCGATACCGAAATACCTACGTTGATCGCCGGACGCACACCTGAGTTAAACAAATCCGATTCAAGGAAAATCTGTCCGTCGGTAATCGAAATTACGTTTGTTGGGATATAAGCCGAAACGTCACCTGCCTGCGTTTCGATGATTGGCAAAGCCGTAAGCGATCCGCCACCTTTAACGATTGGCTTCAACGAATCCGGAAGGTCATTCATCGTACGTGCGATCTCGTCGTTGTTGATCACTTTCGCAGCTCTTTCAAGCAAACGTGAGTGAAGGTAGAAAACGTCTCCAGGATAAGCCTCACGTCCCGGTGGCCTTCTTAATAGAAGCGATACCTCACGGTAAGCAACCGCCTGTTTCGACAAATCGTCATAAACGATCAATGCCGGACGGCCGGTATCACGGAAGTACTCACCGATTGCGGCACCTGCGAAAGGAGCATAAACCTGCATCGGAGCAGGATCGGACGCGTTGGCTGCAACAATAACCGTGTAGGCCATTGCACCCATTTCTTCCAGTTTTTTGGCGATTCCCGCTACGGTTGATGCTTTCTGTCCTATTGCAACATATATACAGAATACAGGCTGACCTGCATCATAAAATTCTTTTTGGTTGATGATCGTATCGATACAAACAGTCGATTTACCTGTCTGACGGTCACCGATGACAAGCTCACGCTGCCCACGTCCAACCGGAATCATCGCATCTACGGCTTTGATACCTGTCTGCAACGGCTCGGTTACCGGCTGACGGAAGATAACTCCCGGAGCTTTTCGCTCAAGTGGCATTTCGTAAAGTTCACCACCGATCGGGCCTTTTCCGTCGATTGGGAAACCGAGTGTGTTTACGACACGGCCCACCATTTGTTCACCAACTTTTAAAGAAGCGATACGCTGGGTTCTTTTTGCGGTAGAGCCTTCCTTAATGCCTTTATAGTCACCTAAAAGTACAACACCCACATTATCTTCTTCAAGGTTCAAAACGATACCTTCAGTTCCATTCTGGAATTCAACAAGTTCACCGTATTGTACGTTCGACAAACCATGAACAAGTGCAATACCATCACCAATAGTTAGTACTGTTCCGACTTCTTCCAGCGTTGCACCAGATTCAAAACCTGATAATTGCTTTTTTAATATTGCTGATATTTCAGCAGGCTTAATTTCTGCCATAATTTAAATTATAAATAACTAGTTATTTAATTCTCTTTTCAAAACCTGTAATCTGTTGGCAACTGAAGCATTGAACTGCTGGTCACCTATTCTAAGGATAAACCCACCAATGATTGCCGGGTCTACTATATTTACGATGTTGACCTTCTTGTTCGAAAACGTTAGTATTTTCGACATTACTTTTGCCTTCATCTCATCGTCGAGCGGAACTGCAGTGGTAACTTTTGCAACTTCAACTCCGTTCATCTCATCGAAAAGACGATTGTATTCGGATGCAACACCTTCAAGGATTCCGAAACGCTTGTTCTCGTGCAACAAATGGAAAAGACTTTTAGTTACAGCATTTGTATCGGCAAATACCTCAAGTAATGCACTTTCCTTGATTTCGACACTGACTGTAGGATTGCCGATGAAATTGTTCAGTTCGGCATTAGATCCGATAGTCGATGCAATCAACAACATATCATGGTTCACTTCAGACGCCACGCCTTTTGACTGCGCCATATCGAGGATTGCTTTCGCGTAACGGATTGCTGCTCTGGTTCCTGCCATCTTAGTTTAATTTTGCGTCGTCCAACATTTTGTCGACCAATTTCATTTGGGATTCTTTGTTAGACAATTCGTCTTTCAATAATTTTTCAGCAATTTCAAGTGACAGTGTTGAAACCTGTGCTTTCAATTCGGCCATAGCAGAATTTTTCTCGCTTTCGATTGCTGCCTTCGCCTGCTCAATCATTTTCTGACCTACAGCCTGAGCTTCAGTTTTTGAATCGGCAATCATTTTTTCTTTCATTTCACGAGCCTCTTTCAACAAAGCATCGCGCTCCATTCTGGCTTCCTGCAAGATACGCTGATTGTCGGCCTGAAGGTTTTGCATTTCGCTGCGAGCTTTCTCGGCAGAAAGCAAAGCGGTGCGAATTCCTTCTTCCCTTTCAGAAACAGCGCCTAGAATTGGTTTCCAGGCAAATTTCTTTAGAAGGACCAATAGGATTACAAATGTTATAAGCATCCAAAAAATCAGTCCAATACCCGGATTGATTAATTCTGAACCTGCACTTAATAATATCATAAATAATAAATTTTTAAAATTAAAAACAATTTCCGCAACCAACCGTTACGGAAATTGTAATGGCTTTTTACTTAACAAAAGCTCCGAAGATGATAGCGATAAGACCCGCACCTTCGATAAGACCTGCTGCGATAAGCATCGCACCTTGGATTTTTCCTGCAGCTTCAGGCTGACGGGCAATAGCCTCCATCGCCGATCCACCAATACGACCAATACCAAGACCAACACCTAATACTGCCAATCCGATTCCTACGTAAATTAATCCTGCTGATTCCATTTTTAAAAATTAAAAGGGTTTATAAAAATTATTATTAATGATGTTCTTCGGCTACTGCCATACCGATAAATAGTGCCGTAAGAACGGTAAATATATATGCCTGCAAAGCTGCAACCAATAGTTCAAGTACTGAGACAAACAACGCCAAGGCTACCGATGCAGGTGCAATCGCCATCGATTTAAACATAAATACGAGCGAAACCAAACTTAATATCATAATGTGCCCCGCCGTAATGTTGGCGAACAATCGCATCATCAATGCAAAAGGCTTCGTTAAAAGTCCGAGGAATTCCACCGGGATCATGATCGGCAAAAGCCAGGCCGGAACTCCGGGTGGTTTGAAAACGTGCCCCCAGTAGTTTTTGTTTCCGTTTATGTTTACCGTGACAAAAGTAATCAACGCGAGCACTAAAGTCACCGCAATATTTCCGGTTACGTTGGCACCGCCCGGAAACAGCGGAATCAAGCCAAGCAGGTTGTTAATCCAAATAAAAAAGAAAATGGACAACAGCAGTGGCAAAAATTTCGCAGCTTTTGCGTGTCCGATATTTGGGATCGCCACCTCATCGCGGATGAACAAAATGATAGGTTCTGTAAAAGCGGCTATGCCTTTTGGTACACCACCGTGTTTTGCATACGCATTTTTGGTGCCGATGAAAATGAGCAGCAACACCACGATTGAAACGAGGATTCCAACTACATTTTTTGTGATCGAAAGATCGATGAATTTGTTATCAAGGCCGGTAAATAAATCCGATACGTTTGCGCGCTGAACATTTTCGTCGGTCGATACAATACGTCCATGATCCATTTTAAATCCGTCATGCTCATGACCGTGTGCAACGGCATTCGACATAAAAGTCTTTAATTCGCCGTTGTGAATCAGAATTACCGGAAGCGGAATCGAAACATGATGCTCCTCACCCGAATCATCAGTGGTTGTCCACAAATGCCATTCATTCGAATCGGAAATGTGATGCATGATCATTTCGACCGCATTGAATTCCTTTTCTTCACTTGGAGCCTCAACTTCAGAAACCTGTTGGGCATATCCCAAATTTGACGTCAAAAAAACGAGTAGAAAGAAAGATAGGAGAGAAAACTTTACACCCTGCTTTTGCATTATTTGTATTTTTTTAAAATCGGTGCAAAGGTAATGTATTTATTATTTAAAAAAAGTGTCCCAAACTATTATTTTTCGTAAAACCGAAGTGTTTTAAGACATAAATAAATGCTAAAGAATAAATATCCCAAATAATTAAGTGCAAAACTGAGCATCAACGGTTTAGTCAATTCGAAGAAACCGGTAATAATTGATAAGAATACGAATATCAATAGCGCCTTGACGAATATAAAACCTATGAACGCAAAACCTGATTTGTCAACGGCATGTTGGGTTACCCAGTCAAAAACGTAAAGCAGCACTAAATTTACCGTAAATAAAAATAGGTGGGTCGACACAACAAAGCCAATCGGGATCCTTTCAGCCGCAAACAAATAATTCACAAAAAATACAACGACGGAAAAAACCGTCAGAAAAATTGCAGTACGTAAGAAATTACTTGACATTGCGAACGCTTCTTATAAGATTAAATATCGAAAGGCCAACGCCAATTACCGACAGGATCGCGGTAACAATCAGTTTCTCGTTCCCCAATTTATTGTCGATGTATTTCCCGAGAAGCACGAACACTAGAATAGTTGCGGCCATCTGAAATACATATGCTGAAAATTTAATATAACTATTAAGTGGCTTTTTATCGAACTTCTTATTCTTTTTGATCATGCGGCGGCAGCTTTTTCATATTGGGTTTCATCACGCACGACGCACTGAATTCAGCTCCGGGTTCGACGGCCAATTTTCCGCAAATTACTTCGCCATGTATGCTGGCTTTTGATTTTACGTTAAGAATATCGGAAACCTGGATTTTCCCTTCGAATTTTCCTTCTATATCGGCGTTTTTGCAAATGATTTCACCTTTGACACTTCCGGCGGGACCTATAACAATTTTCCCATTCGAAAGAAAATTGCCGATAAGTTCACCGTCGAGCCTAAAATCGGCCTGTGATGCGATATCGCCTTTTATCATCGTTCCCTCAACGATACGATTCGTCTTGCCTAGAAGGTCGGTATAAGATTTGGGACTTTTTTCGAACATTTAGCGTTTCGGTTGTGAAGGTTGGGATCTTATCGGGTTTTGCTGGGTTGGGGCATCATTCCCTCGTGGCGGCGAACCTATTGCAGGCGGTGCGCTGTTTGGCGGTTGCGGAGGCATCATGGTTTTCGTCGGCTCGGTTTTTGCCTTTGCCGCACGTGGAGCTACCGGCGCCGCGTTTTGTTCTTCCTGAACGGCTTTAACTACCGGCGGCGCGTTCTTTAACCCTGGTTTTTTTTGATCCCAGAGA